>DAOWML010000246.1 GCA_030643125.1 Bacteroidales bacterium | reverse complement strand
TTATATGCTTTTTCTACTGAAAATTGGAATAGACCTCAGCAAGAGGTTAATGCTTTAATGTCTTTACTAATAACTACCATTAATTCAGAAACCGATACACTAATCAAAAACAATGTTCGTTTATTGACTATTGGTAACATTGATGGTTTGCCAAAAAATGTTAGCGCAAAGTTAAAAGGCCTTATAAATAAGACATCTAAGAATACTGGTTTGTCACTTATTTTGGCCTTAAATTATAGTGCCAGATGGGAAATTGTAAATGCAGTAAAAGAAATTATTACAGAGAATAGACAAAATCCTATTGATGTTGGTAGTATTAATAATGAATTTTTTGAGAGGTATTTAAATACAAAAGATATACCTGATCCTGATTTATTAATTAGAACAAGTGGAGAATACAGGATAAGTAATTTTCTAATTTGGCAAATGGCTTATTCTGAATTGTATTTTACAGAAGTTTTATGGCCGGATTTCAGAAGAAATGATTTATATGAAGCGATTATTGATTATCAGAAAAGAGAACGTCGTTTTGGAAAAGTTAGCGAACAAATAAAAAAATAGTATAATTAAAACGGAATTTAATAGAATGATAAGGAAATTCTTATTTAGCATAATTTTAGCTTTTACAGTTACCTCGATTTTTGCACAGGAAATTGATTATGGGACAATGCCTGTTGCAAATTACGAAAAACCACAGGAATATATTATAAAAGAAGTTACGGTTACAGGTATAAAATATCTCGATAAAAATATTTTGGTTAATTTGTCAGGATTGGTAATTGGAAGCAAGATTCTTATTCCTGGCGATGATATAACAAATGCGATCCAAAAATTGTGGGGGCAAGGTTTATTTTCAGATGTAAAAATTTATACAAACAAGTTTGAAAAAGATAGTGTTAGCCTGGAGTTTTTTCTTCTGGAGCGTCATAGATTATCCGAATTAGAAATTTTTGGATTAAAAAAAGGTAAGGAAAATGATGTAAGGGAAAAGCTGGAATTAAAGAGAGGAATGCAGGTAACCCAAAACTTGATTAATAATTCAGAAAGAATTATTAAAGATTATTTATATGATAAAAAATATTTAAATTCTACAATAGATATTGTGCAAGTTGATGATACAGTGATTGGGCTTAATAACATTAAACTTCGAATTTACATAGACAAAGGGGAAAAGGTAAAAATTAGTGATATTAACTTTTATGGAAATACAGTTTTTTCTGAGGCCAAATTAAGAAGAACCATGAAGGAAACCAAAAAAAGAAGTTTGAACTTTTTTAAACCTTCTAAATTTATAGAAGATTCTTTCGAGGAAGACAAAGCCCTTGTATTAGCTAAATATAATTCAGAAGGTTACAGAGATGCTGAAATAATTATTGATTCTATTTATAAAATTAACTCAGGACGAATTGCTATTGATATTAAAATTCATGAAGGAAATCAATACTTTTTTAGAAATATCGATTGGGTAGGAAACACTAAATACACAACAGATGGTCTTAACCGAATCCTTAAAATAAAAAAAGGAGATTCTTACGATACCGAATTACTTAATAATAGATTAAATTTTGATGACGATGCAGTTAGTAATCTTTATCTCGATAATGGACATTTATTCTTTAATGTTACACCAACGATTCAAAAAATTGAAAGTGACTCTATCGATATTCAAATGCGGATTTCAGAAGGAGACCAGGTTAGTCTGAATAAAATCGTAATTCGCGGAAACACAAAAACAAATGAGCACATTATCAGACGTGAATTGCGAACAAAACCCGGAGAATTGTTCAGTAAATCTGAAATAATGCGTTCTCAAAGAGAATTAGCACAATTAGGTTATTTCGATCCGGAACAATTTGGTATTGAACCTACTAATATTAATCAGGCAGAAGGCTTGGTTGATATGGAATATACTTTAGTGGAAAAATCTACAGATCAGCTCGAAGTATCTGGTGGATGGGGTGCCAATATGTTTGTTGGAACTTTGGGTCTTAGATTTAGCAATTTTTCGACAAAAAATATGTTCAAGAAAAATGCCTGGAGACCAATACCTTCAGGCGATGGACAAACTTTAAGTTTACGTGCTCAAACAAATGGGAAATACTACTCTGCCTATAGTATAAGTTTTATGGAGCCATGGTTTGGTGGTAAAAAACCAAATTCTTTTTCTCTATCAGTTTATTACACTATTCAAAAGAAAACCGATTATTTTTATCAGGCGAGTGATGAATATCTTAAAATTTTTGGTGGATCAATTGGTCTTGGTCAAAGATTAAAATGGCCCGATGATTATTTTACAATATCAAATTCTATTAATTATCAGCGCTACGATCTTAATGATTGGGATTATTTTATTTTCCATAATGGAACTTCAAATAATATTAGTTTTTCTACAACACTTGCCCGAAATTCAACAGACCAAATAATATATCCAAGAATGGGATCCTCTTTTGCTTTAACATTACAATTAACTCCTCCTTATTCGTTATTTAAAGAAGATAATTTCTGGGAATTAGATGATGCTGAAAAAGCGAATGTTGAATCTGATGTTATATTAAAATATGGCGACTCTTGGGAAGATTTAACATCTTCACAGCAAGAAGTAGCTATAAATAATGGTTATAATGACGAAATGGATAGTAAAAAATACAAATGGATCGAAGGCTATAAATGGAAATACAAAGGATCCTGGTATCTTAAAATATGGAAAGATCTTGTATTAGCAGTAAATACAGAGTTTGGATATTTAGGCTATTATAATAAGGATATTGGTCATTCTCCTTTCGGAAGATTTGATTTAGGGGGTGATGGAATGTCGGGTTACAGTTTATATGGTGTTGAGAATATTGCATTAAGAGGATATGAAAACAGTTCATTAACACCTTTAGACGCTAATGGTGCAAAAGCTGGTAACATTTACGAAAAAATTAATTTTGAATTACGTTATCCAATCTCATTAAAACCACAAGCAACAATTTATGTGTTAGGATTTATTGAAGCTGGTAATGCATGGTCTGGTATTGATAGCTTTAATCCATTTCATGTTAAAAGATCAGCTGGAGGAGGTTTGAGAGCATTCTTACCTATGTTTGGTTTGTTAGGTATTGATTGGGGTTATGGATTTGATGATATCCCCGGAAGGCCAGGTGCTGGTGGTAGTCAATTCCATTTTGTAATTGGGCAGCAATTCTAAAATTTAAGATATGAGAAAAATACTTTTTGGTTTAATATTTGTTTTTATTTCAACTACCATAAATGCTCAAAGGTATGCTTTTGTTGATACAGAATATATTTTGAATAATATTCCGGCATACAAAGCAGCATTGGATAAATTAAACAAGTTATCTATAGATTGGCAAAAAGAAATAGAAGCAGAATATTCTATTGTTGAACAGATGAATAAGGATTTTCAGATAGAGAAAGTATTATTGACAAAAGAAATGATTAAACAGCGCGAAGCCGAAATTGCAACTGAAGAAAGAGCAGTTAAGGATTTACAAAAAAGATTTTTTGGACCACAAGGAGAATTATTTAAAAAACGAATGGAACTTATTAAACCTATTCAGGATGAAGTGTATAATGTGATAAAAGATATAGCTGAATCCGGTAATTATGCAATTATTTTTGATACAGCTACCGGAGCCACAATTTTATATACCGATCCAAAGTATGATAAAAGTGATGAAGTTTTAGAAAAGTTAGGCTATAAAAATTAATTTTATAAATTTGTATATAAATAAAAAAACAAAAACAGATGAAAAAGTATTTAGGAATATTATTTGTAACAGTTTTAGTTACTGTATCAAGCGCATTTGCCCAAAAGACAGATTATAAATTTGGTCATATTAACTCGAGCGAATTACTTTCAGTTATGCCTGAAAGAGATAGTGCTAGAATAGCATTGCAAAGTTACAGCCAAATGTTACAGCAAGAAATAGAAGCAATGCAAGTTGAATATCAAAATAAGGTAAACACTTATTTGGAGAAACAAGAAACTTATTCTGATTTGGTTAGACAATCAAAAGAAACTGAAATTCAAGAAATGCAACGTCGTGTTCAGGAGTTCCAGACAACAGCTCAACAGGATTATCAACAAAAAGAAGCTGAATTATTCCAGCCAATTATGGATAAAGCTCAAGCTGCAATTGAAAAAGCAGGTAAAGACAATGGTTTTTTATACGTGTTTGA
>DAOWML010000176.1 GCA_030643125.1 Bacteroidales bacterium | reverse complement strand
GCTTCAATCATATCTTTATCCAGGCATTTGTCTAATGTCCACCAGATATATTGCAGTATTTCATAAAAGTTTTCAGGATTTTTTTTCGGAGCTCCCATTCCACGTGCCAAAGCTGAATATACATGATGATGCCCGACTGCAAAAGATTTAGTAACCAGTTTTCCCTTGCAATCAATTGTTTGATCTACTTTATGATTATCAGTATTATCTATGAATAGGATTTTCCCATTTAAACCATCTTCAACAAGAATATTAGTATTCTTGAATTCTAAGGTTTTCCAATCAATATATGTAGCGTTTTTTAGTAGAATCATAATTTATAATTTTATCGAGAGATTCCGCATCACCTGCCTGTCGGCAGACAGGAGGGCGGAATGACATCTCTGCTTACTGTCATTCCCGCGCAGGCGGGAATCTAATTAACCTCTTAATAAAGGTAATTTAGTTCTTTTTTTCCCATCAAATTTATTAAAAGCACAGGCAACTGCAGCAGCAGTAGGAACCATCCCTATTTCACCAATTCCTTTTGCACCATAAGGCCCTACGAGATCTTTTACCTCAATCATTTTCACTACTATTTCAGGTGTTTCATGAGCTCGTAATATTTTTAAATCTCTCATCTTATCACTCACTAAAAAACCATCTTTCATCGGAAGTGATTCTGTTAGAGCATATCCTAAACCCATGTGAACACCACCTTCAACCTGACCTTCGAATAACATTGGATTCATTATTTTACCACCATCATGAGCAGCTACCATTTTTGAGATTTTCCCTTCATTATCTAAGATACAAACCTGAGCTGCATAACCGTATGAATAATGTGTAATTTGCTCATCAACATCTGTTCCTGGCTTGGTTGTCCAGTCGCAAACGTATTGGCCTTTATATGATTTACCTGCTAATTCTTTTAGTGATTTTGTTTTTAAATCTTCTTTCAGAGCTTTAGCGGCATTTATGACAGCTAATCCTACAAGTGCTGTAGCGCGGGAGGAGGTTGTCATTCCTGTTTTTATCTGTGCTTCGGTATCAACAATTACTTCAATAATTTCAGGTGAAACCGATGTTTCTTCACAGAGTGTTTGTAAAGCCATATTATGAACTCCCTGACCCATTTCTGTCCAGCCGTGTTGCAATAGGATATGATTTTCAGAAATAATATCAATAATTACTTTCGATTCATCAACCATTCCGTTACCAACGCCGGAGTTTTTAATGGCACACGACAAACCTGCAAATTTTGCGTTATTAAAATCTTCTTTCACAGCATCTAAACAAGCACGAATACCAACTCCAAAAACTTTCTGCCCGGTTGAAGTTTTTAATCCATCAACCAATGCATTATCATATCTGAATTGCCATCTGTCAAATCCGGCCTGATTGCAAATATCATCAATGCAACTTTCAACGGCAAAAGCTACCTGGTTAGCGCCAAATCCGCGCATAGCTCCGCAAGGAATATTATTGGTATAAACCGTTTTTGCCTCAATATCAATTTCAGGAATGAAGTATCCTGCAGATGCATGACCGGCAACGCGTTCAAGAACTTTCATGCCTACTGATGCATAGGCTCCGGTATCACCAACAGCTTTAAGTTTTAAAGAGGTTAATTTCCCGTTTTCATCTGCTCCGATTTCCATATCCATAAAAACAGGATGGCGCTTTGGATGTAATCGTATTGATTCTTCTCGTGTTAATGTCAGTTTTACAGTCTTGTTTAAAAGATAGGCAAAAAGCGAAGCATGTCCCTGAACGCTTAAATCTTCTTTTCCACCAAAGCCACCACCATTAGGAACAAGTGTAACACGAACTTTTTCTTCAGGTAAACCTAAAATCATAGCAACCTGTCGGCGATCTTCGTAAACTCCCTGACTCTGACTAAAAAGTTCCAATCCGTCTTTTCCATCAGGTCGTGCAATGGCAGCTTCCTTTTCCAAAAAGGCATGCTCAATGCGTTGTGTTTCATATTGGCCTTTAGATGTATATTTTGAATTTTTTAATGCTTTATCAGCATCGCCAATTGTAAATTGTGTTGTATCAAAGTTATTAGGTTTTTCCGGATGAACACGCTCACCATCAATAGCTTTAAAAACATCTGTTACAGGTTTATATACTTTATAATCAACTTTAATTAGTTTAACAGCATCTCGTGCAATATCATCAGAATCGGCAACAATACCTGCTATTACATCCCCAATGTAATGAGTTGTTTCATCTTTTCCGATCATTACACTCCAGTCCTGAAGAATTAAACCCACTTTCTTTTCTCCGGGAATATCTTTTGCCGTAAATATTCTATGAACTCCGGGAAGTTTTTCAGCTTTGGAAGTGTCAATTTTTAAAACTTTTGCTTTTGGATGATCACTAAATTTCAGTGCTGCATAAAGCATTCCATCAAAATGCATATCATCAACAAAATTACGTTCGCCAATGGCCGTTCTGTAAGCATCGTATTTTGGATGCGAAACACCAATTTTACCTGATGTTTTTGTGATTTCTAATTTTTTATTTTCACGAATAGCTTCTCCTGCATATGTAATTGCTTCTTCAATCTTTTTGTATCCGGTACAACGACAAATATGCGGTTTTATGGCTTTTTGGATTTCTTCTATACTTGGATTAGGATTATTTTGTAAAAGAACTTTTGTACGGCTTATAAATCCGGGAGTACAAAATCCACATTGCACTGCTCCTTTATTTACAAATGCCTTAGCAATAGTGTCTTTTACATATTCAGGGAAACCTTCCGGTGTAAGAATCTCAGCTCCATTCAGAGTCTTCATTTTGATTACACAAGATAGTTTAGCTTTTCCGTCAATTTCTACAGTACAAGCTCCGCAAGCGGCCTGACCTGAGCAACCATCTTTAACGGAAGTGATATGTTTGTCGAGCCTTAAATGTTTTAATAAGGTTTTTTCAGTATCTCCTGAATAAGATTCTTTTACTCCGTTTAAAGTATAGCTAATCATTGAATTAGTTTTTTCAGATTTTCAATAGTCGGATGAATAGATTCAGGTATGTTCAGTAGTTTTTGTACCGAACTAAGATCTTTTAGTCCGCTTCCGGTTAAAAGTACAACATTTTTAGAGTTGTTGTCAAGCTTGTTTTTTGTATAATAACTTAATAAACCAGCAAATGCTGTGGCTGCTGCCGGTTCTGCAAATATTCCTGTATTTCGGGATAATATGGATGATGCTTTAAGAATAGCATCATCAGAAACTGTTAAATACTCACCATTATATTTTTGGATAAATTGTTTTGCAAGGTTGAAATTTCTGGGAATATCAACCGATATAGAGTCAGCGATTGTATTGCTTGCTTTTATTTCAAATTCTTTATTATTCAGATTTCTTACCAGATTATCGCTGCCTTCGGACTGAACTGCTATAATAGTTGGAATTTTATCAATAAGTTTAAGATTTAAAAGATCTTCAAAACCTTTGTAAACTCCTGATATAATTACACCATCGCCAACGGGAACAAAAATTCTGTCAGGAATAGTTTCATTCATTTGATCAAAAATTTCAAATGAAACAGTCTTTTTTCCTTCAATGGTTAATGGATTGTAAGCAGTATTCCTGTTGTACCAGCCAAACTCTTTGCTTGCTTTTATGCTTAAGTCAAACGCATCATCATAAGTTCCTTTTACAGGAACAATAGTTGCTCCATACATCATTATCTGAGTTAATTTTGCAATTGGAGCCGACTCAGGAACCATTATAATTGCTTTCTGGTTTTGGGCAGCACAAAGTCCTGCCAGCGATGAGCCTGCATTTCCTGTTGATGCTGTAACAATAGTTTCAAAACCTTTTTCTTTGGCATAAGCCGAAACTATGGCCGACGCCCTGTCTTTAAACGAAAAAGTGGGATTTTGAGAATCATCTTTTAGAAATAAATGAAATGGTAAATCTTTATTATCCAATTTGTCAAATTTATATAAAGGAGTGTTTCCGACTTTCAATTTTGGAAGACTTTCAATTTTGTCGATTGGCAACAAATCAAGGAAAATATTCTTTTTGAAATCTATAAACAGAAAATTTTTCTGTAAAATTTCAAAAAAGTTATAAACAATTCTAAGAACACCTTTTGGAGGAGCTGATACGTTATTTTCCTTGCTGCAATTAGGACATAGATATAAGGTTTTATCTGAACCGAATTGTTTTCCACAATCGGTACACTCATAAATGAACTTTTGAGTAGTGTAATTATGTTCCATAGTATTTGAACTACTGCTAAATTAACTATTTTTGTTTAATTCATTCAAAAATAATTTAGGTGTTAAACAAAAAAAGGTGTCTCAGTAGTTACAAATAAAGGTTTGGTATACCTGTGATTTTTACTTATTGAATAAGTTTTTGTATTGAGTTAATTCAGGTAATTAGTAGCTACATACGGGACACCTTTTATTATCATAAAATTATTCGCTGTATTTATTGATATTCTTTTTAGCCTGATTAATTCCTAATCCAGACAAACTGGAAATTACAAAATTCAAATTCCAAATTCCAAATAAATCTCAAATTTTAATTTAAAAATTCCAAACACAATTTTGGTCATTGAATATTGATACATTGTGATTTTTTTGTTATTTGTTTCTTGATATTTGGAATTTAGTATAATAATTTGTTTCAAACAGGAACAGCATTAATAAAATATTTATAAGTTTTATCAAAAATCTTTCAATAATCCGGTTCTTTCGTTAAACTCATTAATTAATTCATCCCATCGATTTAACTGATTAAATTGTTTATCCCAGATTTCTCTATCCTTCCATAACTGATTCAAATCTTCAACTTCTTTTTCCTGTTGTTCAATCCATGTAAAATATTTCAGATTGTGAATTGCTTTTTTATCGTAATAGTTTAGTTCTTTGGTGTAATCAATTGTGCATCCAAGAATACATTTTTCAAAATCTTTAACTGCCTGAATTTGGTTGTATTCACCTCGTTCTGCCTCCAATTCAGCAATTCTTGATTGATACATATCTGCTGAATCAGTAGCAATGGTAATAACTACGTCATCTTCAGTCATTTCGTAATATTTAGCTGTTTTTATTGATGATAGTAAATTGCCAATACCAGATATTCCGATTAAATGAAGATCATTAATAATTTCCTGATCAACTCCAATCGATTTTAAATATTTATGACCTTCTTTACTATTAAATAAACGAAGAATTCTCATGCAATCTTCATCGTCGATTGCTGTTACAACATCCGTATTTTTAACATTATGAATCCAAGGTACATGTTTGTCGCCTATACCTTCAATTCTATGTCCACCGAATCCATTCATTGAAAGTGTAGGACACTGTAAAGCTTCAGATGCAACAACTTTTAAATGAGG
>DAOWML010000105.1 GCA_030643125.1 Bacteroidales bacterium | reverse complement strand
ATCCACCAGATATTAGCGTGCCATTTAATACTACACCATTGGGTCCGGTAACAGCTTCAGTATAAGTGCTAATATAACCATTTCCTGATGTAACCATATTTTGTTGAGGAAATATAACAACTCCGCTTGGATCTTTAATCCTAAATTGAACATTCGCAGGATTAGTTATCACACTCCAAGAATAGCCTAACGTGTTCATTTTCATACCAAAATGCATAGTTTCTCCCGCATTCAAGTATATATGGATTCTTTCTTTTTCGTTAGCAAAATAATTACCAAAATTATTTCCTGCAAATACATTAAATTCAAGCCAAAGTCTGTCGTTTGAATTAGGCATTAATTGTTTTGTGCCATCCTGGGCATTTACAGATATTGTAAATAATATAAGGATATAAAGTATAGCTCTTTTCATTTCAATCCGATTTTAAAGATTAGTGCGAATTTATAAAATCCTATATAAATCTACGTACTAATTAAATAGATGTTATTAATACTACGCTTTGAAAATTTAGCAGCAATTGTTAATAACCAACATCAAGTATTGTAAATGTCAGTTTATATGCTATTTAGCAATACAGTGTATTAAAACATCTAAAAAATTATGAATTTTATATTTTGATGAACATTAATATTTGTATGATAAAATTTCAGGTTAAAGCCAGAGTATGTAAGTTTCTTACAAAAAAGAACTACTTTCCCAAGTAGTTCACTTATATAACATTTTTATATAAATCTCATATTTATTTAAAAAATATCGACCCCTTCAACAAAATGAAATTTTATTCTTTTTAATTCGTCTTTGTATATTTCCCCCAAGTCTTCCATTTCCAAATCATCGAATTCGTAATACCAGTTCACGTTTAATTCTTTAATATTACCATTCTCATCTAATGAAGTTAGCAGACTTAATATTTTTTTTGTTGAGGAGGTATTCAAATACTCCAGTTTTAAATCTACTTCTACTTTTTCAATGTCTAATTTCTTAACCCAATCGATTATCGGGTCATAGAACTTATGTACATCCTCAGGTAAGGATCTTCCGGTTATTTTTAGCTCTCCTTTCTTTAAAAAAGAGATTTCGGGTGTTGAATCTGTTTTTTGAATTACAAGACTATTCATTTCGAGTGTTTAGGTTTCATTTCAAAATTTGACTTAAAAATAAATAAAAAATTGATAAATAAAACTTTTTTTTGACTAACAGTCAATATATTATAAATATCTAAGTAATTCGGTTGCATTAGGTCCCTCATTAAACAATAAATCGATGATACTTAAATTGGGTATGAATCCATATTTTTCCTGAAACACCTGAGTATACTCAACCTTAATGAAATCAACATCATTTTCTTTCTTCTTTGGGTGAATTTGTTCCCTGAAATCATCAAATTCTTCAGTTAAAACATTATAATATTTATCGGTAAATTTTAAATTAATTTCAAAATCCAGATACTCCAAAATTACATTTTGAATTTCTGAATTGAAATCGAGTAAGAATTTATATTTCTTTTCATAAAATGGTTTTAAATCATCTTCGTAAAACTCAAAAAAGGGTGATGATCGATATGCTGATTCTATTGATTTCCAATGCATTTTTTGCCAATTGGTATCATAATCAATTAACAAATCTTTAATTTTTGTTTTAAGGGATATTTTCTTTACCGGGATAGATAATGATAATTCTCCATTTGCACCATAAATTTTACATCTGTTCCTGTAGCTCTGCTTTATAAAATTTTCGTGCTTCTCAATAAATACCTCATCATACTTTAAAAGTTTAGTATAATATTGAATTGGGGCCAGATATGCAGTCGATAAAATAACTTTTTTGCTCATAAGTTTTTATCTAAAAAAAATACCGGACAGATAACTCTCCGGTATAAAGATATGTAGTATTTTTATTAATGTATTAACGAAAATATTCTATTCCAACGAATTTTATTTACAAATTGCTGATCCTTATCTAACGACAACCAAATGAACACGGCTTTTCCTACAACATGATCTTCAGGAACAAAACCCCAATATCTTGAATCAGCTGAATTATGACGATTATCACCCATCATAAAGTAATAATCCATTTTAAAAGTGTATGAATTAACTTTTTTATCATTAATATATATTTCGCTACCATCTACTCTTAGCTTATTGCCCTCGTAGGTTTCAATTATTCTATAATATAATGGCAAATTATCTACATTTAAATCAATAGTTACACCCTTTTCAGGTATATATAATGGCCCGAAATTATCTTCTGTCCATGGATATTTAGTATTATGTGGAAATATTGAAATATTAGCCATATTAATATTTGTATTCTCATATTTAGAAACTACTGAAACAGCTGTAAAGTCTTTTAAATTAGTTACATTTTCAGCAGTTAATGGTAGTTCATACATCGAACTTGAAGCAATATATCTTCTGTCATCAACAGCAATATTTAATCTTTCAAAATATTTTGAATTGATTTGTTTTCCATTAGTTTTTATAAAATAATCGTATTGCATCTTTTCAAAATGTGGCTGTTCCTCGCCGTTTATATAAACCTGTCCATGAATAATCTTTAAACTATCACCAGGAATTGCAACACAACGTTTGATATAATTTTCACGTTTATCAACCGGACGAACAGTAATATTAAACTGATCCCAAATATAATTTTTTGCGATGGCTTTATAACTATCAAAAGATTTTATTGGGTTACCCTGCTGAATATCTCTACGTTTTAGTCCGTCGGCGTAATTTCTTGTAATTGAATAATAATCTTGTTCTTGCATTTCTAAAACAACCGTATCGCCTGCGGGGAAATTAAATACTACAATGTCATTTCTTTTAATATCTCCAAAACCTGCAATTCTTTTATACGGGTTTTTTATCCACTCTACATAAGACTTTTTATATTTTGTTAAAGGTAAAGTATGGTGTGCAAAAGGAAATGAAATCGGCGTGTTAGGGAGTTTTGGCCCATAACTTACTTTGCTTACAAAAAGATAATCGCCAACCAATAAAGTTTTTTCCATTGATGATGTTGGAATTGTATAGGCTTCTATCAAGAACATTCGAATTAAAGTAGCTGCAATAACGGCAAAAATCAAAGCATCAACCCATTCAACTATAGCACTTTTCTTTTCAGACCCATCGGGTTTTTTCCAAAATGCCCAATTCACAAATTTAGTTAAGTGCACGTCAATAATAATTGGAATACCAAATAAAAACCAATAGTTTTTTATCCATATTACCCAAAGCAGATAAATTATAATTGCTACTCCAAACTTAAAGTACTTGTTTTTTAAAATTTCTTTTAGTGTCATTTTATTTTGCTTGTATATTAAATTTTTAATAAATCGTCCATTGAATAATAACCTTTTTTACTAATTATAAATTCAGCTGCCAAAATTGCTCCTAATGCGAATCCCTTTCGGCTTTTAGCATCATGTTCAATCATAATTCTATCAAACGATGAATCATAAATAACTTTGTGATTTCCCGGAACATTTCCTTCTCTAAATGATTTAACAGCAATTGCATTGTCTGAATTTTCCTGTTCTTTTTCCCAATTATTTTTTCGTTCAATATTTTCAATTAAACCTTCGGCTAAAGTAATTGCAGTTCCGCTTGGAGTGTCTAATTTTTGAGTGTGATGTGTTTCTTCAACCCGAACATTATAATCAGTGAAATTATTCATTATTTTTGCCAGATGCTGATTCAGCTTAAAAAATAAATTTACACCTATACTATAATTTGATGCATAAAAGAATGTGTTATTCTCATTTTTACATCTTTCAAGCACATCATCAAATTTCTCAAGCCATCCTGTAGTACCACTAACAACAGGAATGTTATTATCAAAACATAAATTTATATTAGAAAAAGCCCTTTCAGGCACCGAAAATTCAATTGCAACATCTACATTACTAAAATCATCTTTAGTTAATGATTTAATATTATTTTCATCGATACGTAAAACCACATTATGATCTCGCTCTTGGGCAAGTTTTTCTATTTCTTTACCCATTTTTCCGTATCCAATAATTGCTATATTCATTGTTTAGCTATAATTCCTGTGCAAGGTATCGAAAAACCAATTAAAGATTTTAAAAATTATCTTAAAAAATGTTAATTCATTTTTTGCGATTTGTAAATATAAAAAAAGGGAAGCATAATAGCTTCCCTTCAACAATATATTATAGAAATAATTTATTTCTTAACAGTTTTTATAACTTCAGCAAAAGCTTTAGGATGATTCATTGCTAAATCGGCTAATACTTTTCTGTTAAGTGCTATACCCTTTTTATTTAATTTACCCATGAATTCAGAATAAGACATTCCGTGTTCGCGAACACCTGCATTAATTCTTTGAATCCATAAAGCTCTGAAATTTCTTTTCTTGGTTTTTCTGTCTCTGTATGCGTAGCTTAATCCTTTTTCGAATGCATTTTTAGCAACAGTCCAAACATTTTTTCCTCTTCCAAAGTATCCTTTGGTGTGCTTCAATATTTTTTTTCTTCTTGCTCTTGAAGCAACTGAATTTACTGATCTTGGCATAATTTTCCGTTTTGTGAACGATTAGCGGCCTCTTCTTTTTCGGCTCTTATTTCGGCTAATTCATCCTGGTTAAATACTAATAAATAATTTTAATTAAAAGATTACTTCATTGATAAACACAACTTGATGTTGTTTTCATCAGCCTTATGTACTTGTCCTGTAGCAGTCAGATTTCTCTTTTGCTTTGTAGTCTTTTTAGTCAAAATGTGACTTTTAAAGGCATGTTTTCTTTTAATCTTTCCTGAACCGGTAATGCTAAATCTTTTTTTAGCTCCCGATTTTGTCTTCATCTTTGGCATTTTACTTCAAATTTAAAATTTAAATATATTACTTTTTCTTAGCAGTTTTTGGTGCTATAAAAATTATCATTCTTTTACCTTCAAGCTTAGGTAACTGTTCAACTTTTCCATAATCTTCCAGATCCTGGGCTAATCTTAACAAAAGTATTTCACCCTTTTCTTTAAACAAAATTGAACGACCTTTAAAAAATACAAACGCTTTTACTTTTGCGCCATCTTCAAGAAATTTAATGGCATGCTTTAATTTAAACTGGTAATCATGCTCATCGGTATTTGGGCCGAATCTTATTTCTTTTAGAACTACTTTTTGTGTTTTAGCTTTAAGCTCTTTTTGCCTTTTCTTTTGCTGATAAAGAAACTTCTGATAATCAATTATTTTACAAACCGGAGGGTCAGCATTTGGTGAAATCTCAACCAAATCAAGCTCTAAATCATCTGCAAGCTTTAAAGCTTCTTGAATAGAGTAAACATCAGGTTTTTCAATATTATCCCCAACAAGCCTAACTGCATGTGCACGTATAAAATTATTTATTTTATGTGCCGGCTCAGCTTTTTTGAATGGTCTTCTTTGTCTTGGTCTTGGTCCTGCTATGACTAGGTCCTCCTAATTTTAGTTAATAATTAATTTATTTTATATGCTTCAGTTTGAGCTTTTACTTCTTTATTAATTAAGTCTGCAAATTCTTTCAGTTTCATGCTTCCTTTATCTCCATCTCCCTGCACACGTACCGAAACTGTCTCACTATCAACCTCTTTCTGGCCAACAATCAAGAGATAAGGTATGCGTTTCAACTCATTATCGCGTATCTTTTTACCTATCTTCTCGTTACGGTCGTCAATTAATGTGCGAATATCGCAATTATTTAGGAAATTCAAAACTTTTTCGGCATAATCATTATGTTTTTCACTGATTGGAAGAACAACTACCTGGTCGGGAGTTAACCATAATGGAAATTTCCCGGCAGTATGCTCAATTAAAACAGCAACAAATCTTTCCATTGAGCCAAAAGGTGCTCTGTGTATCATCACCGGGCGATGTTTCTTATTATCAGCACCAACATATTCTAATTCAAATCGTTCCGGCAAATTGTAGTCAACCTGAATTGTTCCTAATTGCCATTGGCGTCCAAGTGCATCTTTAACCATAAAATCAAGTTTTGGTCCGTAAAATGCTGCCTCGCCATATTCGATATTGTACTTCAGATCTTTTTCATCGACAGCTTCAAGAATTGCACTTTCAGATTTTTCCCAATTTTCGTCACTTCCAATATATTTTGTTTTATCCTCAGGGTCGCGTAACGAAACCTGTGCGGTGAAATTTTTAAAATCCAAAGCATTGAAAATGATAAAAACAATATCCATCACTTTCTTGAATTCATCTTTGAGTTGATCAGGACGACAAAAAATATGAGCATCATCTTGTGTAAATCCGCGGACACGAGTTAATCCATGTAATTCGCCACTTTGCTCGTATCTGTAAACCGTTCCAAACTCTGCATAACGAACAGGTAAATCTTTATATGAATGTGGTTTGTACTTATAAATTTCGCAATGATGTGGGCAATTCATTGGTTTTAATAAGAACTCTTCACCCTCTGTCGGTGTGCTTATTGGTTGAAAAGAATCTTTACCGTATTTTTCATAATGACCCGAAGTTACCCAAAGTTCCTTCAATCCAATATGTGGAGAAATTACTTGTTGATATCCATATCTCTTTTGAATTTTCTTTAAAAAATTCTCCAGTCTTTCACGTAACTCTGCTCCTTTAGGTAACCATAGTGGCAAGCCCTGCCCTACTTTCTGAGAAAAAGTAAATAGCTCAAGTTCTTTTCCTATTTTTCGATGATCACGTTTTTTAGCCTCTTCAATTAAAACCAAATATTCCTCAAGCATTTTTTGCTTTGGGAATGTAATACCATACACACGAGTTAATTGTTTCCTTTTTTCATCACCACGCCAATAAGCACCAGCAACACTCAAAATCTTGATTGCTTTTATTTTCTCGGTACTTGGCAAATGCGGACCACGACACAAATCAGTAAAATTACCTTGTTCATATAAAGTAATAGTACCATCCTCAAGTTCTGTAATAAGTTCAACTTTATATTCGTTACCCTTTTTATTATAAAAATCTAAAGCTTCTTGTTTCGCAACTTCTCTCCTTTTATACTCATTCTTCTGTTGCGCTAATTCTTTCATTTTAGCTTCGATTTTTGGAAAATCGGCATCAGTTATAACTCGTTCTTCACCTAAATCAACATCGTAATAAAAACCATTTTCGATACTTGGCCCAATACCCAACTTAATTCCCGGGTATAATGCTTCCATAGCCTCAGCCATTAAGTGCGCAGATGAATGCCAAAATGCGTGTTTACCTTCCTCATCATCCCACTTATGCAATTTGATTTTTGCATCATAAGTTATTGGGCGTTGCAAATCCCAAACTTCATCATTAACAGTTATTGATAAAACTTCTTTAGCCAATCCATGGCTTATATTTTTGGCAATTTCATACCCCGAAATTGCTTCATTATATTCACGTACAGAATTATCCGGTAATGTTATTTTAATCATTTTAAATCCTTTTCAAATTCAAGAATGCAAATATATAAATTCTTTGCCTAATTCATTATGCAAATCTTTAATAAATATT
>DAOWML010000190.1 GCA_030643125.1 Bacteroidales bacterium | reverse complement strand
TATTTGGCGAAAAAGGAATTCTTAACGAAAGCGAGTTCCTCGAAATTAAAGACAAAAAAGTGTTGGGAATAACTGTTAGGAACCTTTTAAATCACACATCCGGCTGGACAAATAGAAAGGGAGATCCAATGTTTTTAAATCTTTCTATTGCGAGGAAAATGAATGCAGAACTTCCTTTAAAAACTGAAACTATTGTTCAATATGTAATTCAAAATCGCAAATTAGATTATTTACCCGGTAAAAAGTCCGTTTATTCTAATTTTGGTTATGCACTTTTAGGTTTGGTTATTGAGAAAGCATCCAATACTTCATACGAAGATTATATTGTTACTCAAATATTAAATCCTTTGGGAATTTATGATATGCATCTTGGTAAGTCGCTTCCGGAAGATAGTTATGAAAATGAAGTGAATTATTATGGCCTTAAAGGAGAACGTAAAGTTTTATCAAGCTTTGGTACCGGCGAAAGGGTTCCAAAGTATTATGGTGGTAACTCCATTGAAACACTTGGTGCGGCCGGAGGTTGGGTCGCGTCGCCAACTGAATTAATGAAATTTTTGGTTGCTATCGATGGTTTTGGTATGAGAGACGATATATTGTCGGCGGAATCAATAACTGAGATGACAAAATCAAGCAAATGGATCAGACCATTTGGATGGACAGGAACAGATAGTAATGGATTTTGGTGGCGAACAGGAACCTTATCAGGAACATCTGCACTTTTAAAAAGAGAACAGAACGGATTAAGCTGGGTACTTATTATTAACACTACACCTAAATATGGTGCCCGATTCCCTGTTCAAATTAATAAAACAGTAATTAAAGGTTTAGCTACTATTGATAATTGGCCTACCTACGATTTGTTTGATTATTACGAACCGAAGTCATTGCAAAATAAATGGTTAACTGCAAATAATTAGGTAAAAAATCCGGAGTTTAAGCTCTGGATTTTTTATTTCAAATTAAAATATTATTCCATTTATTCTTTTTAATTAATTATTATATTTGTTTTATGAATTAAGATTGCAACCAAGCAATAAAAATGCCGTAATACAAGTATTAAAAAAGCCTTAGTTAAGAGAAACATAATGGGAATTAAAATAAGTGGAATAGATACTGAAAAGGAAATAGAAAAACGAATTAACATATTACGTGATGTGATTATTTTTTCAGAGTCTGACGAAAAAATTCTTAAACTTCTGGCAGACCTTCTAACTGATGTTTTTGTTGAGAAAAACGATACTGTTTTTCATAAAGGAGATCAGCTAAATGCTATGTATATTATTGTAGAAGGGAAAGTGAAAGTTCACGATGGTGAACATGTTTTTACTCAGTTTGGAGAAAAAGATTTTTTTGGTGAGTATTCATTAATAGATTCTTCTGCTCGATCAGCAACTGTAACAGCTCTTGAAACAACTCACTTACTTCGTTTAAATCAGGAGGATTTTTATAAAATTATTAAAGATAATATTGAAGTTTCTAAAGCTGTATTAAAAGCATTAATAAAGCGACTTAGGGATAATAATATTTTAGAAGAGAAATTAACTCAAAATAACCTTAAAATTGAACGCCAAAGGGACGAACTGGATAAACAAAAAAAAGAGTTGGAAGAGCTAAATGCTACAAAAGATAAATTTTTTACTATAATAGCTCATGATCTCAAAAATCCCTTTAACACGGTAATTGGATTATCTGAATTACTTATAGAGCGATACGATACTTATGATTCAAATAAAATAAAAGAGTTTATCAGGCAGATTAATAAATTTTCAAATAACGCATATAATTTGCTTGAAGATTTGCTCAAATGGGCTAAATCACAAACAGGACGGATGGAAGTAAAACCAGAAAAAGTTGAGGTTTTTGAACTTGCAATTGAAAATATGAATCTTTTTCAGGAAAAGGCCGAGAAAAAAGGTGTTAAAATAAATGCAAATATAAAAATGGGTTTATTTGCTTATGTTGATAGAAATATGATTAACACTGTGTTAAGAAATTTAATATCAAATTCAGTTAAATTTACTAACTCCGGAGATATTATAAATATTGAAGCCGAAAGTATTAATGAGCATATTGAAATAGTTGTAACTGATACAGGGATTGGTGTACCTGAGGCAAATTTGAAAAAAATTTTCAAGATTGATTCCCATATATCAACACAAGGTACTGCTGATGAAATAGGTACTGGCCTTGGTTTAATTATTTCACGAGAATTTGTTGAAAAAAATGGTGGCACAATAAATGTAAAAAGCAAAGAAGGAAATGGAACACAGTTCATGTTTACAGTTCCTGTTTATAAAGAAAAAATTATTTAAGGATGAGAAAAGGATTACTTAAAAAAATATTTATACTCTCAATTACTTTAACTTTTATTCTTTTAACTAAAAGTATCTATTCTCAAAATCTACTTGAAGTAAAAGGAAGATTATCTTTTAAAGATGGAGATAATGCAAAAGAGGGAAAAATTAGCTTGTATGAAAATGGTAAATTTATAAAATCTATACCAACAGACAGGTCGGGGAGGTTTAAGATGGATTTAGAAATTAGTAAGGATTACATATTTGAATTTTCTAAAGATGGATATGTAACTAAAAAAATTAGTATAAATACCGAAGTTCCCGATAATTTTAAAAATAAAGCTTTTACACCAATTTATTTTGCAGTTGAACTTTTCAATCAATATGAAGGAGTAAATACAATTGTTTTTTCTCAACCTGTTGGGATAATTAAGTTTTACCGACAAATAGGTGATTTTGATTATGATGTGGATTATTCTACAGAAATGAGAAATAAAGTTAAGCAAGCCGAAAAAGCATTAGAAGAAGCTCATAAAGAACATTTAGAAGAACAAAGACAAAAAGAATTAGCTGAAAGACAGCAGCAGATAGCAGCTCAGGAAGCTACCGAAGAAGCTGAACGTCAGAAAAAGTTTGAGGAAGAAAAAGCAGCATCAGAAGCCAGGAGAAAGGCAGCTGCAGAGGCTAAGGTTCAAGAAGAGCAAGAAAAAGAAAGAATTCGAAAGCAACAAGAAGAAGAGGCCCAACGCAGACGTCAGGAAGAAGAAGCAAGAAAACAAGCTGAATTACTTGAAAAACAACGTATAGCAGAACAACAAAGAGTAGAAGCAGAAGACAGAGCTAAGAAAAAAGCGGAGGAAGAAGCAAGACAGAAAGCAGCTTTAGAAGCTAAAATTAAAGCTGAAAATGAAGCTCGAAATAAAGCAACAGCAGAAGCGGCCAGACTAGAAGCTGAGCGGAAGGCTCAATTATTGGCTCAACAACAAGAAGAAGCCAAACAACGCCGACAAGAAGAAGATGCAAGGAAACAGGCTGAATTGTTCGAAAAAGAACGTATCACCGAACAACAAAGGGTAGAAGCAGAGGAAAGAGCAAAAACAGAAGTCGAAGAAATAGCAAGAAAAAGGGTTGCCAAAGAAGCATATTTAAAAGCCGAAGCCGATTCACTTAAAAAAGTTGCTGAAGAAAAAGCTAAACGTGAAGCTGAAGAGTATGAGCGACAATTAACTCAACTGAAAGCAGAATCTGAACTGCGACAAAAAGAAGAAGAAGCCAGAATAGTAATGGAAGAAGAACAGAGATTGGCAAAACTTGCAGAAGAAAAACGTTTATCTGAAGATAGAAAGAAAGAAGAAGAAGCAGCAAAAGCACAAGCTGAACTGGAAGAGCAAGAATTATTACGAAAAGATATTGAAATACGAAAAGCAAAAGCATTAGCTGAAAAATTAAAAAGACAAAATCAGCTTTATCACCAGGCACAAAAAGCTGCAGATGAGCTTGCTGAGGTAAAAAAAGATTATCCTAAAGGTAAAACAGTTGAGGAATTCGAGAAATTTGGTATGTATATAACCCGTACAATAGTTATTGATAATGAAGCTGTAAGGATTTATCTTAAAGTAAAACATGATTGGGGTGGATTATTCTTTTTTAAAAATAATCAATCTATTTCTGAAGAATTATATGAGGTTGAATTAGAAAGGATATAATAAAGTTAACTAATGAAAGATTTTAAGAAATATTATATTATTCCAGCTGAGCCTGAAGAAGTATTTATAGCAATTACTAATCCATTTACAATAGAACTATGGACCGGCTATAAAGCTATAATGGATTCTAATGTTGACACCGAGTTTTCTCTCTGGGAAGGTGATATTACCGGCAAGAATCTGGAAATTATTGATAATAAGAAAGTTGTACAAGAGTGGTATTTTGGGGATCAATCTGTTAAATCAATTGTAACAATAAATTTATTTGATAATAAAAAAGGAACTCAAGTTGAGCTTATTCATAAAAATATACCTGATGAAGATTATGACAATATTATCGAAGGTTGGAATGAATATTACTTTGGTGCCATAAAGTCTTTTTTTGAAACTGAATAAACATTTGATTGTTTAAACTTTTCGGGTTTTCCTTCTACCAATATCTACAATTATTTTGTATATTTAAATTCTGTATTTAATAATAAATATTCAATAATTTAATGGTTATGAGAAGCTTTTTTAGCATTTTAATTATAATATGCTTTTTATCTTCCTATGCTCAGGAAGATACTTATAAAACAGAATTACTTAGATTAGAGCAAAAGTTAAATAGCACAAGTCAATCAGGTTTGAAGATACCTGTTTATAAAAATATTATTGAATTTAGCTTCCCTAATCATCTGGAAAAAGTTTTACAGCACTCGGAAGAATTATTAAAACTTTCAGAATCTGTAAATAATACCAATTCAAAGGCCTTTGCAATTTTTTATTTGGGTGAATACTATTTTAATATTGATGATTTTGAAAAAGCTGAGGAGTATTATAAAGAGGCACTTTCACTTTATCAGTCATTAGATAATTCAAGTCAAATATTGCAATTATATCATAATCTGGGGCTTACAAATCAGTATATAAATCATTATGATGAGGCTTTATCTTTTTATCAAAAATCAATAGAAATAGCTGAATCAATAGGAAGTAAAGAAAAAGCTGCCATAAGTTACCAGGATATCGGTACTTTATATAACGATTTGCAAAAATATTCGCTGGCTCAGAATTATTATGAAAAG
>DAOWML010000031.1 GCA_030643125.1 Bacteroidales bacterium | reverse complement strand
TTAGTAAGATGCATTTTTTTGACCCGGTCACAAGGGATGTTGTTAAATAACAATATTTTGACAGTTGTTTTTCTATTTTTTTATTAAAAATTTTGAGGTAAAATAATTGTCTGCAGAATAAATTTGAATGAAATATATTCCGTCATTTGGATTATCCATATCTATATTTTTAATCTTTTCAAATGGTTCAATTTGGCCAGATTGAAGTAATTTTCCGGTTATGTCAATAATTTTATAATATAGTTGTATTTCATTATTATCAATATTAACCTGAACATGAAAGCTTCCATTATTTGGATTTGGGAAAATTTGAATTCCTGCATTTTCATTTATAAACTCTGACAAATCTTCAACATCACTAACAACCATATATTGACTTTCCGAAACAGAGCTGCAATTAAAACTATTTGTTACCTCTACAAAATAATCGCCATCCTCTTCAATAACATAAGTTTTATTAGTCGCTCCATCAACAGGCGATCCGTTAAAATACCACTGATTACTATTTTCTGAACTTGAGATTAATTCATTTCCAATATTTGTAAAACCTGGAATAACAGGCGAATCAAATACAACGACAACTTCATTGTCTTGTTTTATATAAGTATTGTTTACAATAAATTGAACCGATTTTATACCAGGCGAAGAATATTTTACCCAGAATGGCCCAGAGCCCGTAGTATCATTTGGAACAGCTGTGCTGCCAAAATTCCAGTAAAGGTCATAAGAATCATCCAGGCTTGTTGAAAATTCAATGCTATCATACAAACAAATCGTATCTTTATTAATAGCAAAATCAGGATCAATAAACTTGACATCTTCAGTAATTGAAACACTATCAATACAAATTCCAAAACCTTTTAAACCGACACCTTCAAATGCAATTTGATAATTATTACTTAAATCCGGAAGTGGAATTTCTTTTTTCTCCCATTTTTCGATACTTGTATTGTAAGTTCTTAAACTTTTCCATGTTAAAGAATCCACATCCTTATATAAAACTCTTAAATTATGAACATCATTGTTAAATTCCTGCATGTGCATATAAAATGAAAGTTTCACATTAGTATATGCTGACAAATCAAATCTTGGTAAAACTAATTTTGAAGTTTCACTATTATCATTATAAAAATAAGCGTTAATACTTCCTTCAAATGCAGTATCCACTATTCCATCAAAACCACCTGATTTAAATTCCCATCCGACAGTATCGTTAGATCGTTCTTCATACCAATAATCCGGTATAAAATATTGGCCTTCGAATGTTTCAACAAATGGAAGTGTAAGTGGATCCATCGTACGCACAAATACAGTATTAGAAGGCAAAGATTCATATTCCAACGGAAGTTTATATTTTGCAGTAACAAAGTATTTATATAAAGTATTTTTGGATGCTAATGTATCAGTGTAATTTGCAGTTCCAACAGAATCAACTTTCACAGAATTTCTGTATACATAATAAAATTCAATATTAGCTGTATCGATTACCTCGTTCCAGTATAAATAAATCACAGTATCGACTAATGATGCTTTTAGTTGTGATGGAATTGTATCATATGGCAAATAACCATTCAAAGCAATAACCCCTGAGTTAACCGGATCGAGCCATGGTTTTAATCGGCGATCTGGTTCAGAAAAGTCCTGCCACGAACGATAAAATTGTTGATAATAGTCGTTATAATTATAACTACAACTTGCATCTCCACCGGTTAAATCACCTATTAATTTCCCATTCTGATCAAATAGTGGTGAGCCGGAAGACCCTCCTTCTGTTGTACCTTCGTCCCATTCATCAATCCACCAATGTGCAAACTCATTATATCCTTCTCCATAATCGCCCGTAGTTGCTCCATCATAAGATTTTGTAATTTTTTTAATATCTCCTTGTGGATGATGAATTGATGTTACACTCGTCGGATCAATAACATCTCTGTTCCATCCGGCATAATATGGCTTATACGAAGGTGGTGGTGGTACGGTTAACTCAAGCAAACTAAAATCTATAGTTTCTTCGGGAGGTGTGGCAATAATTGTTGATCCTGAAATAGTCTGATCTTTTCTCCCTTCTGTATTTTCGCAACCAGGGCTTTCATAATTAAAATAAAATACTGCAGCTGAAGCATCTCCAGAAGAATTAATACAGTGATTAGCAGTTAAAAAATACGGATTCCCATCCTGCTTTGTATTGTTTATTAACGCTCCGGAGCAAAGCCAACCATTATATGTTATTTTACAAACTGAATGTTTTAATAATTGCCATAAATCATCATCATCACAGTTAATATTAATGTTACAATCTCCAGAGTCTCCAAATCCTTTTGTGCTCTTCGATAAATAATTGAAAACATTTTTATAATCGTGAGCTATAGAAGAAATATGCAGTTCGCCATGAAAATCAACATCTTTAGGTTCATAATATTCAAGTACTATTTCATCGCCCTTTACGGGTGCTATTGGTAAAATATAATTCCATTTATTATTTTTGTAATTAAACGCACCTCTTACGTGTTTATGATCTATGCTGTAAACATATAATTTCGAACCTATTGGCAATCTGTAACGATCAAATAAAATACTTAGAGAATGAGCTTCCGGTGATTTTATTTTCAAATACCATATTCTATCTCCATTTGGATTTGTTTCCCAAACACCTTTGTATTCAGGGCTAATATCCACCTCAATCATTTGTGCAAATCGCAATGATTTCAGTTTTGACCCGGCATGCTTATTATCTTCCCTTTGTAGTTTTTTAATATTGATTTCCGGAAGAACAATAACAGGAATTTCTTTTTCTTGCTTAGTATTATAAGTAGGTGCTCCCTTATCAATTATTTGACCAAAATTTTGATATGGTATAAGTATTAAAAATACTGCTATTATAAAAAAATATTTCATAATGCCGGAAGAGTAATTGTATATCAAAAATACCAAATTAATTTTAATTATTTGTTAACTTCCTTAAATTCGCAAGCCGTAGCACGGATTTTTTTGACAATAAGTGAATTAATTACAATTTACTATACTCTATATAAGTTAGCCGTGCCACGGCTAATTGATTATTATATTAACGAATATAAAATTACTTACAAATATTAGGAACTTGTAATTTTCCTGTACCTTATTTTTGTGTATTTTTAACACTTATTTTTAAACAACAAATATGTACGATTACATAAAAGGAGAAATAAAAGAAATTTCGCCAACTCATGTTATAATTGACAACAACGGAATAGGTTATTTTATTAACATTTCGGTTAATACTTTTTCAAAATTATCCGGCAAAGAAAAAGGCATAATCTTTATTTACGAAGTTATCAGGGAAGATACACATCAGCTTTTTGGCTTTTTTGACAAAACAGAAAGAAGTATTTTTTTACAACTAATATCAGTTTCTGGTGTGGGAGCAAATACTGCAAGAGTAATGCTTTCGTCTTTAAGCCCTGACGAGATACAAAGTGCTATTATTCATAGCGATATTAACTTACTAAAAAGTATAAAGGGAATAGGAGCAAAAACAGCAGAAAGAATTATTGTTGATTTACGAGACAAAGTAGGAAAATTAATGGATAGCGATCAAATTGTTACCTCCTTAGACAATACAATTAAAGAGGAAGCGTTATCAGCATTAGTAATGTTAGGTTTTCCAAAAGCTAAAGTCGATAAAATTATTAATGAAATTCTTAAAGAGAACAAAGGTTTGTCTGTTGAAAATCTTATAAAAGAATCTCTTAAAAGAATTTAGTAATTTTTATTTTTTTACAGTTGAAAAGAATATTTATATATAAGTTACTATTATTTCTTATAATCTTAGTTTGTACAAACAACGTACAAGCTAAATTTTTATTTATATATCAAACAAATTTTCAACAAGAAGATTCTCTGATCTTTCCATTTAATGATCTGGATAATTATAGTTATGATGAACCTGAAACTTCTCCACTATATTTAGAAAGTCCTGCAAACATAATAGATACCGTTGAATACGATTCTGAAACAAACGAATATATTATCTCTAAAAAAATTGGAGATTACGATTATCGTCCATCAAAAAGAATGACTCTTGAAGAATATCAGGATTATCAGTTTGAACAAGCCTTAAGAACTTACTGGCGCCAAAGAGCCAAAGGAGAAAGTCTTGAGGCTCAAACAGGTCTCTTTCCGAATTTAAGATTAGGAGGAGAAACATTTGATAAAATTTTTGGCGATAATGCTATTAACATTATTCCAATGGGTTCCGCTGAATTGATATTTAAAATAAATGTCAATAATAACGAAAACCCAACCATATCGGAAAATTTAAGAAAAACCACGACTTTCGATTTCGAAGAAAAAATTATGATGAATGTTACCGGTACTATAGGTGATAAAATTAAACTGGGAATAACTTATAACACTGAAGCAACTTTCGATTTCGAAAATCAAACAAAACTTGAATATATAGGCAAAGAGGATGAGATTATTAAAAGAATTGAAGCAGGTAATGTAACACTCCCCTTGCCCGGATCTTTAATTACCGGAAGCCAGAGTTTGTTCGGTATAAAAACCGAATTACAATTCGGAAAATTAACGGTTACCAGTGTTTTTTCGCAACAAAAAGGTGAAACAAAAGTAATTGAAGTTAAAGGAGGAGCCCAAACACAACAGTTTGAGTTGCATGCAGATAAATATGATGCCAACAGGCACTTTTTCCTTTCTCAATATTTCAGGGATATATATAACGATGCTTTAGACGAATTGCCCATAATTAAATCACCTGTTACCATTACTAAAATTGAGGTATGGGTAACTAATAGGGTTAACAACAACGAAGAAAACAGAAATATTCTTGCTTTACTTGATTTGGGAGAAAATGATGAAAATATTTTTGCGCGGGATGTTATTACAGTTTTAAGCAGTAAGCCATATCCTAATAACTGGATAAATGACCTATACAGTAATGTTTATAAATTTAGTCCTGAAAGAGATTTTAACATTATTGGTAACGAAATTGAGGATAATTGGGGAATTCACAATTATAGATCAGGGCAGGATTATGAAAAAATAGGTAGTGCACGTAAGCTTAAACCAAACGAATATCAGCTTAACGAACGATTAGGTTATATATCACTGAATACTGCATTAAATGCTGATGAAATTCTTGCTGTAGCTTATGAGCTTGATGTTGGTGGTGAAAGATATCAGGTTGGTGATTTTTCTACTGACGGTATCACAGCAGATGAAGAAAAAAGTCCGTATTTAATGGCTAAACTCTTAAAAGGGACTAGTCTTACTCCCAGCATTCCTACCTGGGATTTAATGATGAAAAATATTTATGCTATTGGTGCATATCAAGTGAATAAAGAGGATTTTATTTTAAATGTATTATACCAGGACGACAAAACAGGAAATGCTCTTAATTATATTCCTGAAGGAAAAATCAACAAGCAAATCCTGTTAAAAGTACTAAATCTTGATAACCTAAATTCACAACTTGATGCTTCGCCCGATGGACGCTTTGATTTTATTGACGGAATAACTGTTAATGCATCGAATGGTCGTGTTATTTTCCCTGTCTTAGAACCGTTCGGCAGCTATTTAAGAAAACAATTTGGATCTACATATGAAGACAGTCTTATTGCCAACAAATATGTTTTCCAGGAATTATATGATACAACCTTAACTTATGCCCGTTTAGTTGCCGAAAAAAATAAATTTAAACTTCGGGGTGAATATAAATCGGCATTTGGTTCAGAAATTACACTTAATGCAATTAATATACCACAAGGTTCTGTAAAAGTAATGGCTGGCGGACGGCAGCTTGTAGAAAATGAAGATTATACGGTAGATTATAATTTAGGAAGAGTTAAAATTATTAATCAAGGTATACTCGAGTCAGCAACTCCATTACAAATATCTTTAGAAAGTCAGGCTTTATATAGTATACAAACAAAAACATTATTAGGTACTCATTTAAATTACCAGGTATCAGATAATTTTAATATTGGTGCTACAGTAATGAATTTAACTGAGCGGCCTTTAACTCAAAAAGTAGCCATTGGCGAAGAACCTATTTCAAATACTATTTGGGGATTAAATACATCTTATCGTACAGAATCACAATTTATAACATCCCTGGTTGATAAATTACCATTTATCGAAACAAAAGAAAAATCGACAATATTAATTGATGCTGAATTTGCACAACTGATTCCGGGTCACTCAAAAGCTATCGGGGAAGAAGGAAATGCTTTTATCGATGATTTCGAAGGTAGCGAAACTTCTATGGATATGAAAAGTTATAATGCCTGGGTCCTTTCCAGTGCACCTCAGGGGCAAGATGATATATTTCCTGAAGCAAAAAATACAAATGATCTTATTTATGGATATAACAGGGCAAAAGTAGCCTGGTATAAAATTGATCCTTTGTTTTTACGTAACAATTCATTAACTCCTGGGCATATAAAAAATGATGCAGAACAACAGTCAAGTCACTTTGTACGTGAAATTTATGAGAAGGAGATTTTCCCGAATAAAGACTATGAAACAACAGTTCCTTTAGCTATGCAGATTTTAAATGTTGCATACTATCCAAAAGAAAGAGGCCCATATAACTATGTTGTTGAGGATACTATTGGAGTTGCCTATGGCCTTGAAACTGACGGGAAACTTAAATATCCTGAAAGTCGGTGGGCTGGTATAATGCGCAAAATACCAACAAGCGATTTCGAAGCTGCAAACGTTGAATATATTGAATTCTGGATTATGGATCCTTTCGTATACGACTCAACAAGAACAGGTGGTAATTTATATTTCAATCTTGGTAATATATCAGAAGATATTCTTAAGGACTCGAGGAAAGCATTTGAAGACGGACTACCAAATACAACTACTATTGAAAAAGTTGATACAACTGTTTGGGGCAGAGTTCCAAGTAACGATTATTCTGTTGGATCTTTTGCTAATCCTAATACATATCAGGATATAGGTTTAGACGGACTTAGTGATAGTGATGAAGAAACTTTTTTCAAAGCTTACTTGGACTCAATTGATAATAATATTATTACAAATAATGAAATTGTTGAACAATTCAGACAAGACCCTTCAAATGACAACTTTCATTATTACAGGGGAGATGATTATGATGCACTACAGTTGAGTATTCTTGAAAGGTACAAGAAATATAATGGATTAGAAGGTAATTCATCCGGTGAGACTGCAACATTATCATCAAAAATCCCTGATTCAGAAGATATAAACGGAGATAAAACATTAAGTGAAACAGAAAGTTACTTTCAATATAAAGTAGAACTTCGTCCGGGAATGATGGAAGTTGGGCAAAATTTTATTGTTGACAAAGTTTGGGGAAATAATGTTGATTTACCTAACGGTGAACGAAATGTTAAGATTGCCTGGTACCAATTCAGGATTCCTATTCGACAACACGACCAAATTATTGGAGGAATACAGGATTTTAAATCAATCCGATTTATGCGAATGTTCATGAATGAATTTAGCGATAGTATTATTCTACGTTTTGCTAAACTGGAACTTGTGCGAAGTGAGTGGCGCAAATATGAGCTTTCTTTAATGGAAGGACATGAAGCAGTTGCAACCCCTGAATATTCAAATGGAACACTTGAAATATCCTCTGTAAATATAGAAGAGAATGCTAATTATGTTCTTCCTCCGGGTGTTGACAGGGTAATTGACCCTACAAATCCACAACTCCGGCAACTAAATGAACAATCTATGGTTCTAAAGATAAAAGATCTTGATGACGGAGATGCTAGGGCAGCTTACAAGACTATCAACCTTGACATAAGGGAATATGAAAAATTAAAAATGTTTGTCCATGGCGAAGCTATAGGAAGTGAAATATTAAATGATGAAGATCTAAGAATATTCGTGCGATTGGGAACCGACTATAAGGGCAATTACTATGAATATGAAATGCCAATAAAAGTAACTCCTCCCGGAAATTACAATGATTTCAGCCGTGAGGAGGTATGGCCCGTTGAAAATAACATTGAGATCATTTTAAATGATTTAATTGATGTTAAACAAGCAAGGAATAAAGAACTTCGCCAAGCCAATACTGTATTTACTTATAATTCTGTTTACTCTGTTTATAAAGAAAATAAAAAGAGAATTTCGATACGAGGCAATCCTAATTTAAGTAACGTAGTTACAATAATGATTGGTGTTCGAAATCCGAGTAAACAAAACAATGTAATATCGGATGATGACGGAATGCCAAAATCTGGTGAAATTTGGGTTAACGAATTACGACTTACCGATTTTAAGGAAAAAGGAGGATGGGCAGCAAGAGCCAGAGTCTCTACACGCTTAGCCGACCTTGGTACTTTGAATTTGGCAGGAGCTATTAGTACCCCGGGATTTGGGAGTATCGAAAAGAAAGTCAATGAAAGAAGCAAAGAAGAAATCATCGAGTATGATGTTTCAACAAACCTGGATTTAGGAAAATTCTTTCCCGAAAAAGCAAAAGTAAGTATCCCTGTATATGCCGGATATTCTGAATTATTTATTAATCCTGAATATAATCCTTTAAACCCGGATATTTCTTTGGATGATGCTCTTAACAATGCTGACTCAAAATCCGAAAAAGATTCAATTAAAAATATTGCACAAGATTATACTCAACGAAAAAGTCTCAATTTTACCAATGTAAAAATTAATAAAACAACAGAAAAATCAAGATTCTACAATATTTCTAATTTTTCTGTTAGTTATACTTACAATGAAACATTTGCACGTAACATTAATACTGAGTATGATGTTTTGAAAAATTATCGCGGGGCATTTAATTATATATATAACACCCGGCCTAAAGTTGTTGCTCCTTTTAGAAAATCTAGAGGAATACTTAATAAGAAAGCTTTTGCGCTTATTAAAGATTTCAATTTTTATTATATGCCAACAAGTTTTTCTTTTAGAACTGATGTATTTAGAAAATACCAGACCAATAAAACAAGAAATATCTATAATCCGGATAACATTATTGAACCAACATATAATAAAGATTTTACCTGGAACAGGTATTACGATTTTAAATGGGATTTATCAAGATCGTTAAAGCTTGACTTTTCCGCTACAAACATTGCTCGCATCGACGAACCTTTCGGAGAAGTTGACAGGCATAAAGACTCATATGAAGAGTGGAAAGATTCTGTTTGGAGGAGTATTAGAAATTTTGGGCGTAATACTCAATATAATCATAACATAAATATAACCTACAGAGTTCCGATTAATAAAATCCCATTGTTAGACTGGACTACTTTAACATCGCGATATAACGCAACATATAACTGGGAATCAGGACCATTGTTAAAACCTGACAGTGAATTCGATTTGGGAAATACTATTCGTAATTCAAATACTTTCCAGTTAAATGCACAAGCAAATATGGTTAATTTGTACAATAAAGCCGGATTCCTAAAACGCATTAATCAGAAATACGGGAGAGGAAGATCGTCACGAAAAAAAGTAGAATACGAAAATGTATCATACCAGGCACAAGATGTTTGGTTCAGAGAAGGAAGGTCAAGGTCTGTTTATCACGAACTAAATACTGAAGACATAACAGGAGTTAAAGTTACTGACTCGGGCGGTAAGGAAATTAAAGGAGAATGGGAAGTATCTACAAAACGAAAAATCCGTTTCAGATCAGAAAAGGATGTTGATGGTGCACAAATATTAGTGGAAGGACGTATTGAGAAAAAAGAAAATCCTTTAGTTTTTATTGCCGAGAATACCGCACTTCTTTTAATGTCGATTAAAAATGTTTCGGCCTCTTATACTCTTACCGAAGGTTCAAGTTTTGCAGGTTATAAACCCTCATCAAGTATATTAGGGATGGATCAAGATTTTGTAGACCCCGAAGGGAACCATAATAAATTTACAGCACCCGGTTGGCCTTTTGTTTTTGGTTGGCAGGATGAGAATTTTGCTTCAAAAGCTATTAGTAATGGGTGGTACACAGAAGATACAACTCTTAATATTCCTTTTTTAATGACTCATAATGAGAATCTAAATTTTAAGGTTACATTGGAACCAATTAGGGGATTAAAAATTGATCTTACAGCAAACAGAACTAAATCTGAAAATAATAGCAGATATTATTATCACGATTCACCCGATCCTTACTCTGAGCAAATTACCGGGAATTTCTCAATGACCTATATTACAATCGGGTCTGCTTTCGAAGGAGCATCAAAAGACAATAATTATTATTCTCAGGCTTTTGAAGATTTTAAGAAAAACAGGGTTGATATCTCAAACCGATTAGGTAATGGAACTCATGTAAACGAACCTGGGTACAGCGAAGGATATGGTAGTTTATCACAGGATGTTATGGGCCCGGCTTTTTTAGCATCGTATGGCTGGTATTACGACCAAAATTCTGTTCCATTAAATATGTTCCAGAAAATTCCTTTACCTAACTGGAGTATTAGATACAATGGATTAAAAGATATTCCAATCATGAAGAAACTTTTTAAATCTGTAAATATAAGTCATGCATATCGTTCTTCTTACATTATTGGGTCGTTTATAAATAATCCTGACTTCTCATTTGGAGCAGGTAATATTGTAATTGTTGATAGTACCGGGAATTTTATTCCCCAGTTTGAATACAACAGTGTATCAATTGTTGAGAAGTTTGTTCCGCTAATTAATATTGATATGACTTGGGTAAATAATTTTACATCCCGATTCGAGTATAAAAAAACCAGAACCGTTACTTTAAGCTTTACAAACAATCAAATTACAGAAATATCTACTGAAGAGCTGGGATTTAGCTTAGGGTATCGTTTCGATGATTTCAATTTAATTTTCAATTTTGGCGATGGTCAGGAAAACTTTAAAAGCGATTTAAACATACGCGCAAACTTAAAAATCAGAGATACCAAAACCATACTTCGTAAAATAGTTGAAGATGATGAAATACCATCGGCAGATCAAAAATCAACAATAATAGGTGTTTCGGCCGATTATTTATTAAGCAACAGGCTTACCCTACGACTTTTTTATGATCAGAATATATCTGCTCCACTGGTAGGTACCAACCCTTACAGAATTTCAAATACGGATGTCGGATTTAGTTTAAGATTTACTTTAACGGAATAGTTTATTTTAATAAAATTTGATTAATTTTGATTCGTAATTTATATTACAGTCAAGTTTAATCTAATATAAAATAAAAATATTATGAATATTCCAGAAAACTTAAAGTACACTAAAGATCACGAATGGCTACGTATTGAAGGTGAAGAAGCTTATGTTGGTATTACTGATTATGCTCAAGGCGAACTTGGAGATATTGTTTTCCTCGAAATAGAAACTGAGGGTGAAGAATTGGCAAAAGAAGAAGTATTTGGAACAATTGAAGCTGTAAAAACAGTTTCTGATATGTTTATGCCTGTTGGAGGAGAAGTTTTAGAAGCAAATGATAAATTAGAAGAATCACCTGAGATTGTTAATAAAGATCCTTATGGAGATGGTTGGTTAGTTAAAATTAAAATGACAAATCCTTCTGAATTAGACGAATTATTAGATGCTGCTGCATACAAAAATCTTTTGGAAGCATAATTTATAAAAGACTTATAATAAAAAACCATCCTTTCACGGATGGTTTTTCTTTTTGAGGTACTGTTGTTTTTCTTTCATACTGACCTGGTTTTTCCTATAAAAAATTGGTCAACCTATTTTAGCACAGCACAATTTTTAAGTAAAACACTCGAACAACCTGTTAATGGAATTTAATATTTTAAAAATAACGAATACTGTCCTCTGAATTCTGAAGTTCAGATACTTCAAATTTCAGTTTGTTACTTTTCCGGATATGTATTTTCTAACCAGCCACCACCTAGTGCTTTATATAACTTTACATAGGCAATTAAAAATATATCAAATGTCTGTATAGCAACTAGCTCTGCATCAAACAACTGCCTGTTTGACTCTAAAACCTCAAGGTAGCTACTTACACCTTTATCATAACGTAGCTTGGCCAGTTCAGCAGCTTTTCCAGCAGCTTTCACCTGCCTTCCGCGTGCGGCCAACTCTTCTTTCAATGTTGTTATATCAACAAGGGCATCATCTACTTCTTTAAAGGCTACTAAAACAGTTTGCTCATAAACCAATAAGGCCTGATCAGTTCTATTCTTTTCAATTTCAACACGTTGTTTGTTTTTTCCAAACTGGAATACCGGACCCAGCAAGCCCCCACTAACTGCCCAAACACCGGCATCTTGCGAAGCAAGTGTGCTTAAATCGCCACTTGCAACCCCAAGCAATCCTGTAAGACTTATACTTGGAAAACGCATGGCCTGAGCCATACCGATCCTTGCGTTTTGAGCAACCAAATAATGTTCTGCTTCTTTTATGTCAGGTCTTCTTTCTAATAAATCCGAAGGAAGTCCAGGAGGAATTTCCGGTGGTATAATTTGTTCTTTAAGTGTTAATCCTTTAGTAATTTTTCCTGGTGTTTTACCTAGTAAAATACTCAAAGTATATTCAGTTTTAGAGACTAGTCTTTGATACAAATAAATTGATGATTCTGCCTGTGCTTCCTG
>DAOWML010000301.1 GCA_030643125.1 Bacteroidales bacterium | reverse complement strand
TCAATATTCCAATATTCCATAAATCCAGTTTCATCTAGCTCATTGGTTAATTTAGAACAAGCCTTTAAGAATACAATAAAATTATTTTTCTTCAAGTTGTTCCATTTCCAGTTGTAACCGGGCCATTTTTATTGCTGTTATTGCAGCTTCATTACCTTTATTTCCATGTTTGCCGCCTGCACGATCCATAGCTTGCTGTTGGTTATCTGTTGTTAAAACACCAAAAATAAACGGAATATTATAATTCATATTTAATTCAGTAATACCGTGTGTTACACTTTGGCAAACAAAATCAAAATGGCGGGTTTCGCCTTGAATAACGCAACCTAAACAAATAATAGCATCCAGGTCGGAGTATTCTGCCATAAATTGAGCCCCCAACGTAAGTTCAATACTACCTGGAACATATTTCTTTAATATGTTTTCTTCTTTAGCTCCATGTTTAAGTAATGTTTCAAAAGCTCCTTTTAGTAATGCATCAGTAATTTCTCTGTTCCATTCAGCAGTTATTATACCAAATTTCATTTCGCTTGCTGATGGTACCGATTTTATATCGTAGTCGGATAAGTTTTTTAGATTAGTTGCCATGATCTATGATATTATAAATTTTATCAAAGTTAAGGATTTGTAACGTAATAACCTGCACATTCTGACTTGTTCTTTTGCCCTTTTTCATCGTTGCAAAAGTATTAAATAAACTGTGGCTATTCGCAACTTTTACGTCTTGAAAAAGGACAAAATTACTTCGTCATTTTTGCACACTTTATTTTGTTATAAATCCTAAGTTATACAAATAAAAAAATCCTGATAAATCAGGATTTTAATTTAAGGGGTTCCCCTTTAGTAATAAATATATTTTTTATTCCTGTATTAATATTTCAACTTGAGCCATATATTTTGAAACCTGACGACCTTCCGATGTGTTTGGAAAATCTTTTTCGATTCTTTTATAGGCTTCTAATGCTTTTTTGTAATCACCATTTTGTTTGTGTACAAAAGCAACTTTCATTAGAAATATTGGTGTTGTAAAATTATTATCTGATGTATTTACTGCTTTATTGTAAAATATCAAAGCATCACCAGTATTATCAAGTTCCATATAGGCATCTCCAATAGCTCCAAAAGCAATGGGAGCAATCATCTTATCATCTGACTCAAACTGTTTTAGATTCTCAATAGCATTTTCGTATTGACCTAAATGTAAGTAACTAACACCACTGTAATAGTAAGCTAAGTTTGCAGATTTTGTTATACTATATTCCTCTATTATATCAAGAAAACCAAGATAATTACCATCACCATTTAAAGCTAGATTGAATGAATCACGAGCAAAATATTGCTCGGCCATCCAAATTTGTGATTTTGCTTCATTTTCTTTCGGTGTCATCACAAAGCGTTTGTATCCTAAATATCCACCAACAATTATTATTATAGCTAATACAATAATTGTTAAACTTTTCTGATTTTCCTCAATGTACTGCTCTGTTTTACTTAAAGCATTCTCAACAGACTCAAACTGATCTTGATGTGTTTCTTTCTTTTTACTACTCATTGTTAATATATATTAAAATATTATGCTTAAAACATTTGAATCGCAAATGTAATTCTTTTGAGTAATTTTTAAAATATTTTGTTTATAAAAATTGATATTTATTGATATGATCGTTTTTAATTTAATAGAATATTAAGAATCTTTGTATAATAACACAAAAACAACATGTACCTGCAGAAGTTATCATTGATAAATTTTAAAAACTATGGTCAAACGGAGATAAGTTTTTCTCCAAAAATTAATTGTTTTATTGGACAAAACGGAGCTGGGAAAACAAACTTGTTAGATGCTATTTATTATTTATCGATGTGTAAAAGCTATCTTAATCCTATAGATAGTCAGAATGTAAAATACGATGAAGAGTTTTTTGTTATACAAGGTGATTATCTGTTGAAAGATAAACACGAGAATATTTATTGTGGTTTAAAAAAGAATAAGAAAAAACAGTTTAAAAGAAATAAAAAAGAATATCAAAAACTTTCTGATCATATTGGCTTATTGCCTGTTGTTATGATTTCTCCTCTTGATAATAGTTTAATTCTGGAAGGTAGCGATGAACGTCGGAAGTTTATGGATAGTGTTATTTCACAGTATAATAAAGAGTATCTTGATAATTTAATACGTTATAACAGGGCATTGGTTCAGCGAAATAAATTACTTAAAGATTTTTATCAAACCAGAACTTTCGAAGCAGATAGTATTGATATTTGGGATGAACAATTGATAGTATTGGGTGAGAAGATACATTCTGAACGTGTTAAATTTGTTGAAGAACTAATCCCTGTTTTTCAGGATTATTATTCACGTATCTCAGGTAATAATGAAAAAGTACAACTTGTATATGATTCACAACTTTACGAAGGTGAATTTAGAAATATACTAAAAAACGCTATTGAAAAAGACCGCATTGTGCAACATACAACAGTTGGTATACATAAAGATGATCTTATATTAACACTTGAAAAATATCCTATTAAAAAAGCCGGTTCTCAAGGGCAACAAAAAACTTACCTGGTTTCATTAAAAATGGCTCAATTTAATTTTATTAAACAAATTAGTGGTTTAAAGCCTATTTTGTTGTTAGATGATGTATTTGACAAATTTGATAGAAACAGGGTTCGTCAAATTATAGAACTGGTTGCTGAAAATCATTTTGGTCAGATATTTATTACCGATACCAGTCAGGACAGGCTCGAAACCATGTTAAAAGAGATAAATATTCCACATAGCTTATTTACTATAGAATCAGAAGGTAGCATTAAAATAAATAAAGCCGATTAATTGAACTTATTATGAGGAAAAAAAATACTCAGAAAATAGATGAAGTTGTTAAAGAATATTTAAAAGCTTTTAAAATTGATGATAAGCTTAAAGAAGTTAAGTTAATCAAATCATGGGAAGAAGTTGTTGGAAAAACCATTGCCCGATCTACAAATAATATTTATATAAAAAATCGCAAATTATTTATAAAATTAAATTCATCGGTAATTCGCAATGAACTTTTTATGCTTCGCGAAGGATTAAAAAAAGCTTTAAACGATAAAGCCGGAGAAGAAATTATTGATGAAATTATCTTAAAATAAATGATTATCCGCATACTTACCTAATTCAGAGATTGATTTTCTGTACTCCCTTTAGGGTTTGGGCGAACAAATTGATTTTCAATATATATCTTGTAAATAGGCATATAAACGGACATTCAATTTAAAATAACCTGAGGTTAATAGAAAAAATTAATTGAAAAATCCATTAATCCCTGCCTTTGCCGGCAGACAGGCATCAT
>DAOWML010000147.1 GCA_030643125.1 Bacteroidales bacterium | reverse complement strand
GATTCAAAATCAAAAGGAGGGTATTTAATTAATCCCGGAATTGGATTTAAAATAAATTTAAATAACAAAAATGCATTTTCGTTCGGTATAGGTTACAAATACATGCAGGTACAACATACATATCAAGAATATAACGGACAGGAAATTGACCGAACTATAAAATATAACAGAATTACATTAAGCTTTGGCTATCATTTCTAGTAGTTTACTCGTTGATCTATATATATTCATTTATCGCTTCCGTTAGGGTTAAAATTTAAATTCGGGAGCGATTTTTTTATCCGGAATTTTGATTAAAAATTTGACATGTGAATAAAAAGCCATTAACTTTTAATAACTTTTAAAATCAATTAAGTTATAATTAAAATTTATGATGTATTTTCATATTATAATTTATATGCTATGAGGATTAAACAGATAACTATAGTAATAATACTTGCATCCGTTATTACTATTGTTTTAAATGGATGTAAAAGAGAAGATCAAACCAGATTGCAGGCTGGATGGTCAGCTAAGGACCCTATTGCAATACCATATAATATAAGAAATCACGAAAAGAGCCTTGGTAACTTAGTTATTAATTCTTCTTTCGAGACAGGAAAAATTTATTACGAAGAAAATAATATTAAATCGTACGATATTACAGGATGGAAGAAAGTTGGGGAAAACATAAAATGGGTAAACTCTAATAATGGTGAATATAATGAAGATGAGATTTTTGAAGGAACTCATTCTATTAAGATTGAACGAAATACTGCTGATGAAACTGAGACTACAGGCGAAGGAATTATAAGTGATTTTATTAAAGTAATACCCGGAAATTATTCATTTAAATTATTTTTGAGATTAGAAGATATTTGTCCTAATCAGGCTCGTATAGGAACAAAAATGCACGATGCAGTTAATATACGTTTAGTATATTTCGACAAGAATAAAATCGAAATAGATGGAGTTGAATATGACGCTTTCCAAAATAAAAAAATAGACAATACATTCAAATCATATACTCTCTCGAATTATTGGAACATAGATGAGTTTTGCTGGGGTGAAATACATGGTAAAACAGCAAATTATCCATTTTTTGATGGCGATATACCAGATGATGCCAGATATGTTAAAATATTTATAGGCTTAAAAGGAACAGGTAAAATGTGGGTCGACAATATTGATTTAAGGTATACCGATAAAAATTTTACCACTCTTGAAAGATTAAAACCTTACTTTGATTCTTCATATTCGGCTTATGATATGGTATTACCACAACCAAAGCAATTAATAAAGAAATCTCAAATTGAATATTTTAATAAGAATTCGGCTTTATACCCAATAATTGTTATTCCTCAAAATGCAAGTAAAGTTGTTGAAGAATATGCATTGAAACTCAAAAAAATATTGACTTCAAAGATTCAAGAAGCAGATAATTCATTATCTGCTGAAATTAAAATTGTTACAAATATCGATCTAAGTAAAATTCCTCAAAAGCAATTTATAGTATCAATTGGAAATAACGACTTTTATAACAATTGTAAAGCAAATCTCCCGGATTCGTTAATAAATGATAAAGAAGGCGCATATTATGTTGTTCAATCGGAAGATAAAGAGAACATGGTTTTTATTAACGGATATAATGATGAAGCTATTAAATATGCTTTTTTCTCTTTCAATCAGTTACTTGATTCGCAAAGCACAACTTATTTTGGCGCAAATATTATCGATTATCCTGATTTTCATGAAAGAGCTTTCATATTGCACTATTTTGATGGTGATTTAAATGACTTAGATAATAAGTTAGAATTATTAAATCAATATAAGTTCAATAATGTATATTTTGAATGGTATGGCGGGGACAACGAAAAACATTATCCTTTTAATTCAATTAATGAATTACAATATCAAAGTAATTCAATGAATTTCAGTGTACTGGTTGATTTAGTAAAATTGAATGCAAAACAATCATTAATTTCAGGGAAACCTTTTGATAATTTTAATTACGAGACTCTGATATCTAAATCTCTGAAATCAGTATTATTTGCAGGTGATTATTATCAGACTTATGAAAACTGTAATCCTGATAAAATTGTTTTTCGCTCAAATAAAAAAATAGATATGGATTTGCAATTCGATCATATCGACTTGCTTAATAATTTTAATGAATTGATTGTAAGAAAAGGCCTGTCAACGAAAATAGAATTTTTATCTCCCTGGAACAGATTAGATATAATTGATAAAGGGCAGGGAGAAGCTGAGTTTTATTATCGTGATTTAAACAGAAATCTTTCTGATAATATTCCGATTTATTGGACTGGATGTAGTTATTACTCCAAATCGATTGATTTTGCAGAGTTTCAAAGGATGAAAAAAATAGCAGGTAACACAACAATTTTATTTGATAATAGCTTAAATGACTCTGAACTAAGATTTGATTCAGAATTTGTTAGAAATTATTATGCCGGTAAAATAAGGGCATTATCTATTTTCGAACCATATAATTTTATAACATTTAATGATTTTTATAAACAAAGCAGAGGCAGGAAAATTTTATTAAATACGAATTCATTATCAGAGCTTAATTCGATAAGAATATTAACAGCCGCAAATTATTTTTGGAATACAACAGCATACGATCCTGATAAATCTTTATGGATAGTGTTGAATAAATTAGTTGGTAGAGATAACGCAATTAATTTATTGTATTTTAATGATGCGTATTATGGATTAAAAGAAATATGTGAAAAATTAGAAATTAATGGATTGCAGTACAATAATTTAAGAATAGCTAAAAACTTTGATAGTGATTTAAATAAATATTACAAAAAATTAGAAATTAGTCTCGATAATAAGATTTTACTTACCGAAATTGAAAAACTTAAAACAGAAATATTAGAAAAATATAAAAACATAATCACAACAGATAAATAAATATAAAAAATTGATAATTGCTAGTGCTAATCAGTCGAAAATTATTAGCTTTGCACGCACATTTTGAGAGAGAATATGAAAGAAGATTTTGAAAATATATTTCATAATGAAGAGTATAGCGAGTTAGTTAATCGTTATGAGGAGATGCTAAAAAATAATACCAAATATTTTTTTGATGTTATTGAGTTTGAAAGTATTATTGATTACTATATTGATATTAATAAAGCTAATAATGCATTAAATGCTGTAAAATTTGCTTCACAACAGCATCCTTATTCACTAAATATTCAATTGAAAAAAGCACAGGTTTTAGTAGATAAAGGGCATGCACCCCAGGCTTTACAAGTCATAGAGCAAATCGAAAGAATAGAATCTTCAAATACTGATGTTTACTTGCTAAAAGGGAGTACTCTAAATATTATGGGACGCTATAGTGAGGCAGAAAAAGCTTTCGATACTGCTGTTATTTATAGCTATGACGATAAAGTTGATGTTATTTATACAATAGCTCAATCATTCGAACAAATTGGAAGATATAAAACGGCATTAAAATATTTACACCAGGCTTATAAGATGGATAGTAAAAATATTATGCTGTTGTACGATATAGGTTATTGTTACGAAAAACTGGGGCAAATAAATAAAAGTATTGAATTTTATAAGCAATATCTGGATAAGGAACCATTTTCCGAAAATGCATGGTACAATCTTGGAATATTATATAATAAATGGGATAAATACACTAACGCAATTGAAGCTTATGAGTTTGCTCTTGCAATAAACCCGGAGTTTTCAGTAGCCTATTTTAATTTAGCAAATGCTTATTCTAACAACGAAGATTTTCATAATGCCATTCTTAATTACAAAGAATATTTGAAATTTGATGGTAAAAGCGTGGAGATATTAACTTTTATTGGTGATTGTTACGAAAGTCTTAAGGAATTTGATATTGCACTTAAATATTACGATGAAGCCCTAAATGAAGATGATTATTTTGCTGATGCCTTTTTTGGTAAAGCAAACATAATGTTCAGGTTAGAGAAATATGAGTTGGCATTACCATTTATTGAAAGAGCTGTTGCTATTGATGATATAAATGCTGAATATTATTATATGCTTGGAAATATTTCTAATGAACTGAATAATGATCAAAAAACTCTAAGTGCATTTAAAAAAGCCAACGATTTAGACCCGGAAGAGCTGGATTTTATTTTCTCGCTATCCGAAGCTTACGTTAATGTAAATAAGGTTGATTCAGCTATCAGGCTTTTAACAGAATCGCTTAAAGATAATTCAGGAAATGCCTTAATATACTTTCGTATAGCAGGGTGTTATTTTTTGCTTAGAAATGAAAATAAAGCTCTTGAAACATTTGAAAAAGGCTTAAAGGTAAATCCTAAAGCTTATTTAGAGATTGTTGTTTTTTATCCTAAAGCTGTTGAGAATAATTCTGTAAATAAGCTTTTAAATAATTACTATTTTGATAAATAAAAGATTAAAATAATATAATTTGGATATCCGCTTTTATACCAATGCAGACTAATAAATGCTTTGTCATTCCGCACTTGATGCGGAATTTACTTGTTAATTATAAGATTCCTGCTTTCGCAGGAATGACAGGTCATATAGGAATTATTAGGTATATTACCGGACATTCATATAATATATTTAATCCAGGAACGAAAACTGTCTAAGTCAATAAAATAGTTTTCGTTTTTTTTATTTTAAAATATGAGAAACCAGATTGAAAAATATATCAGTATAATATTCAAAGGTTTTGCAATGGGTGCAGCTAATGTTATTCCCGGAGTTTCGGGAGGTATAATTGCACTTATTACAGGTATTTTCGAAAGAATAATAAATGCCATTAAATCCTTTGATGGTACTGCAATTAAATTGTTGTTTAAAGGAAAAATCAAGGAATTAATAAAACACATAGATTTGTATTTTCTAATTGCAGTATTTTTTGGAATGGTTGCCAGTGTTGTTTCTCTTGCAAAACTGTTAGAATTTTTATTTGTTCATTATCCCGTTTTTGTTTGGGCATATTTCTTCGGATTAATCATAGCTTCAGTATATTATGTTGGAAAAAGAATTAATAGATGGAGCTTAAGTGTTATAATAACATTTATCATAGGTGCTGTTTCCGCTATTGTTATATCTATGTTAAATCCTGCAGCTCAGAACGATTCGTTTTTCTATTTAATAATTTGTGGTGTTGTTGCAATTTGTAGTATGATATTACCAGGATTATCAGGATCGTTTATCCTTATTTTAATGGGTAATTACGAACTTGTAATGATTCAGGCAGTAAATAATTTTGATTTGAAGATATTACTGCCTGTTATGATCGGTGCTATTGGTGGTTTAATTGCGTTTTCGCATATTTTATCATGGATTTATAACAAACATAAAGATCAAACCATATCTGTTTTAACAGGTTTCATACTTGGTTCTTTGGGCATTTTATGGCCATGGAAAAATGAAACTTATAGTGTTGATATGGCTGGGAATTATATACTAAAAAACGGTGAAAAAATAATACAGGGTTATACCAAATATATTCCGGAATCGTTTAATACAGAAGTAATTATTGCTATTTCTCTTATGATAATAGGATTTATTACAATATATTTGATAGAAAAAGTAGCAAGCACTCAAAACTAATGCGTTTTTTTGGACTCATAGGTAAATCGTTGGAGCATTCTTTTTCACCGGTATTCTTCAAGGAAAAGTTTGAAATAGAAGGAATTAATGATTGTTTCTATAATCTTTATCCTTTAAAAAATATTGATGAGTTTAATCAATTAATAAGCGATTTTACTGAGTTATCAGGTGTAAATGTGACCATACCATATAAACAGGAAATTATTCCTTTCCTTGACGAAATCGAATATAATGCTAAAGAAATCGGTGCTGTAAATACAATTAAGTTTGAATGGATACAATCCAAACTAAAACTCACTGGTTATAATACCGATTACCTTGGATTTATTGATAGCCTTAAACCACTTTTAAAAAACCATCATAAAACGGCTCTTGTTCTGGGAACAGGGGGGAGCTCTATGGCTGTTACTTATGCTTTAAAAAAACTTGGTATTAAATATATTAGTGTATCGCGAAATCCAGTAAGCACAGAAATACTTAGTTACGATTCCTTACATGAAGATTTAGTTAATGATTACAAATTAATTATTAATACCACTCCACTGGGAATG
>DAOWML010000236.1 GCA_030643125.1 Bacteroidales bacterium | reverse complement strand
TCCATTTATTCTGGAATATAAATATCCCTTTTTCCTGGTTTGCTCAAACAACTCCCGATAATGTCCTTTTCTACCCTGCACCAAAGGAGCTAATATCATGATATCTTTACCGTTAAACTGATCAAGTATTAATTTTATGATTTGTTCATCGGTATACTTGACCATTTTTTCGCCAGTAACATATGAATAAGCATCAGAAGCACGCGCAAATAGTAATCTGAGGAAATCATATATTTCGGTTACTGTTCCTACTGTTGATCGAGGGTTTCTGTTTGTTGACTTTTGCTCAATTGAAATTACAGGACTTAATCCTGTTATTTGATCAACATCCGGACGTTCCATATTACCAATAAACTGACGAGCATAAGCTGATAAAGTCTCAATGTACCTTCTTTGCCCTTCAGCATATATTGTATCAAAAGCCAGAGAAGATTTTCCACTTCCGCTTAAACCCGTAATTACTGTAAGTTTATTTCGAGGAATTGAAACATCAATATTTTTTAAGTTATGAACTCTTGCACCAAGAACCGTAACTTCTGATGTTGTTTTTATTTTTTCATCAAGTTGTTGCAGTAATTCTTTATCCAATGTTTAAATCTTTTAATCAATAACAACTGTTGAGTCAATTTCAGAATAATCAATGATTTTTGAGTAACTTCTATATCCTTCTTTTGGAATCTTTATTAAATACTCTTTATTGGTTTTATTCGTGAGAAAAGAATCTCTTAACCAAGGGTTAAAATACTTCAGGATTTTGTAATTTATAGAATATTTCTTGGCAAAATCTGCAAAATCTGTAACTGAAGAATCCACTTTAACTTCAAAGGTTGGAATCGGGTGATACATATCTTTATCTCTAACATGAAATCCATATTGATCAGGGTTCTTAAGTATCAACTTAATAGCAAGGATACGATATATATATCTACCTGTTTCGTCGTTAAGTAATAAGTTATAATAATTATTTTCTTTTTGCCTGTTTACTTGTCTTATCAATCCTCTTCGGCCCATATTATACGATGCAGCAGCCATTGTCCAGCTACCGAATAATTCGTGCGCATCTTTTAAAAATCCGCATGCTGCTTCAGTAGATTTTTCGAAATGATATCTTTCATCTACTTCATCGTTCACTTCTAATCCATAATCTTTAGCTGTTCCTTTTAACAACTGCCAAATACCAACAGCTCCTGATGGTGAAACTGCATTTTTCAAATCGCTTTCGGCCAAAACCAGATATTTGAAATCGTCAGGTATACCATTATTTTTTAATATTTTTTCAATTTCGGGGAAATATTTATTGGCTCTTTTAATGAATAAAAGTGTTTGTGATTGCCAGTATGTATTTATCAATAATTCCTGATCTAATGATTCTCTTATATCAAAATGATCTAAAGGAACAGCCTCGCCGGCAAAAGTTAAATCATCCGGAAGTGATAATGAAAATACTGAATATTTCCTTTGAAAAGCTTGCTGAAAATCATTATCAGTAGGTTTTTCTTCTTGTCGTGAATGAATAAAAATAAGAGAAGCTATTAACAATCCTAATAAAATCAAAAATGTATATTTCCTTTTCATATTTTACTATACTTTAAATATCCAAAAGCGCAAAAAAGTTTATATAATAGATAAACAATAAATCGTAACAAAAGTTACAAAAATAGATATTTTTTTAAAGTTAAAATAGGAGAATTATTAAAATGAGTAATTAACTCCGGCATATATTCCAATCGAATAAGGATGCGATTCGACAGACGAACTGGAATTAATTTCATTTAAATAATATTTAACGGATGGTTCCAAACGAATATTTATTCTATCCATTACCGGATATTCAATACCAAACCCAAGTATACTATTATAATTAATTGTATTTACACCCTTTGTTTCGCCAATAACTTCTTTATTACCGGCATACTTAAGATATACATCATTCCCGATTAAAAAATTAGCTCCAAACCCACCAACAATATTAAAATCTACATTTTTATCAATTAATTTATACCGCATTAAGAAGGGTACTTCTACATATTGGAAACTCTGTTGAATTTCTGCATCAAGATTATTAAATATCGGATCGGATACATCGGCTACTCCCTTGCTATCTGAAAGATTATTAACTCTCGTTAATTTTTCGTCAATAATTACATACGGGGAGTTAAATGAAACATCACCTGATGAATTTGTAATTGAATATGAATTTACAAATCTGTCTTTGTATTCTTCAGCAACCAAATCGTATGCTGTATTAGCATAAACCGACATATAATCAAAAGATTGACCCATAGTTGTATAATAAACGCCTGTCTGAACAGTAAGCCTGCCAATAGCCTTATATTGTACATTTAAACCTCCGGTATAAGACATAATAGGATTTTCTGCACTATTATAGTAATCTTGATTATAGTCACTACCTGCATCAGCAATATACCTGTATGAATATAAAGGTGAAAACTCCCCTCCTAAAATCCATTTACTATTTTTAGACTCTTTATCTTCAATTAAATCATTTAATGCATAGGAATTATAAATATCAGGAAGCGAGTTTAAATATGATTTAACTCTTTGTTTTCTTACGTCAATTATAGCTAATTCAACACCTTCTGATTTAATAGATATTTGCTTTTGTGAAAGTTTCTCAAGATTTTTTTCTCTTTTTTCAATATCACTTTCAACAGGCATTAGATTATTTGAATTGTAAGATTTAATTTCTGCAAAATTTGCTTCAGCAATAAGCTTGTGATTTTCCACATCTAATTCTTCGATTTTTTTATTTTCGAAATCATCAGCAATTTTTTCATTAACTTTTTCCTGATTAAATATTTTCGCTTCGTTTACAGATTCCTGTTGTAAATTATTTTCAGTAATTACTGTGTTGTTATCAAAACTTTCACCATTATTTGATAAGTATAAATAACCTGAGCCGATAATTGCAAAAGCAGCTACTGCAGCAGCAATTCTATAAATAGTAATTCTTTTTGCTTTTTTGTTATTATCTAATGCTTGGTGAATATTTCCCCAAATATCATCAGGAACAGATTGAGAATAATTCCTCAACTGTTTTCTAAAAATATCATCCATCTGATCAAAATTCACATCCATCATACCCAGTTTACACTTATGTTATAATATTTTTTAACTTTATCTTTCAATATTTCCCGTGCCCGCGATAAGTTAGATTTAGAAGTTCCCTCTTTAATATCTAGCTTTTCGCTTATTTCTTTATGTGAATACCCTTCAACTGCATAAAGGTTAAAAACCATTCTGTATTGTGGCGACAATTCCTGTATCAGCTTTAATAAATCTTTTGCCGCTAAATCACTCAAAATATAATCGTATTGTTTATGATTTGCATCATACTCTGTTTCCATATTTACAGCAAACAAATAATTTTTATCCCTAAATCTCTCCAGTGCCGTATTTGCAATAATTCTTCTAATCCAACCTTCGAAAGAACCTTTATTTTTAAATTGTTTAAGATTTAAAAAAACTTTTATAAATCCGTCTTGCAAAATATCTTTTGCCTCATCTTCATTATCGGCATATCGCAAACACATTCCGTACATCTTGTCGGCAAAAAGCTGATACAATCTGTTTTGTGCTACCCGACTGCCTTTTAGGCAAGCTTTTATGATTTCAGAATAATTATCCAAAAGATATCTCCGGTTTTTCGATGATATACAAATTTATGAATAATTTTACTACAAAAAGCCTGCTAAACTTTTTTTGTTTGTTTTATAAAATGTAGATGAAGAAAATAGTACAAGGGTTGCGTAGAATGTTAAGAAATACAATAAAATATAATCGTAACGCAACCATTTTATGAAAAAATTCGTCTAACATACACAATCATTAAAAAAAATAGTTGTAACTTGTTTTTTCGATATGACAAATCGAAGAAATTTTGCAATATTATTTTAACCTATAATAAAACCTAATATTGTGAGAATTAACCTAAGCATTATGAACATGGTTGTTAAATCTCAACCAAAAAATGTTTATAAAGAAGTAAATATTGGAGTTGTAATTATATTTATAATTGTTACTCTTATTTTTTTACTTTCGTTAACTCAAAGCAATTACAGCAAAGAGTTATTCAGTCAAAAAACTGAACTCAGAAAGTAAAGAAAACAGATAAACTTACTCTGTATTTTTCAACAGACAATTTTCAAAAAAATATTAATGCAAAAAGTGGATGATTTTTTCATCCACTTTCATTTTATATTACAATAAATTATTAACCTCAGTTCGATATAATAATTATTTACAGCCTCATGAGGTTATTAAATATGAATTACCTCATCGTAAGCTGCCGCTGCAGCTTCCATAATAGCTTCTGACATGGTTGGATGAGGATGAATTGATTTTATTAATTCATG
>DAOWML010000142.1 GCA_030643125.1 Bacteroidales bacterium | reverse complement strand
TTCCTTCATTGTCTTTATATGTTGCATTTTCCTTTGCTTCGATACCTGTAAAACCACTTTTTTCGGTATAAGTACGGATATTCCCCTTTGTATCAATCTTATTAAGCCCCCTACTTGTTCCAACATATATATCATTGTTATCATCAACATTAAGCTGATTAATTAAATTTGAAAGCAAGCCATCATTTTCCGTAATTGTTTTAACAATTTTATTCCCATCACAAACTAAAACACCTTTAGTCTGTGTTCCAATCCATATATTACCTTCTTTATCTTCAATCATACATTTTGGTGTAACTAAGCCGTCTAATTCAATTTTTCCAATACTATCACCAAGAATAACGTTTAATCCTTTACCATCATTAATCCCAACCCAAATGCGATTTTTTGAGTCAGCATAAAGGGCAGAAATATCAGACCCATTTAATCCATTAATTTGTGATAAAACTGGCTTTTTTCTTTATCAATAACATAATAAATTAAACCGGACATCGTACCAACCCAAAGTTGATTTTGCTTGTCAACTTCCATAGCAGTAACCAAGTTGCTAGTACTAAAATACCTGTTAATTATAGGATTATATTCGAAACGCCCTGTTTTATAATTATACATACTAACACCATTATCATCTGTCCCAATCCAAACGTTGCCATTATTGTCATTTTTTAAATATCTTATTTGGTCACCTATAGCATTGGACTCCATGTTATAATGAGCAAACTTTATTCCTTTATCTCCGGCATTTGGATTATACACCGAAATTCCTTTATTAGTACCAACCCAATACTTTTCTCCTTTATCCTGCACAATAGCCCAAACATTCTCATCAATTAGTCCATCATCAGTTCCATACGTGACAAATTTTTCTCCTTTAAAAATAGCTAATCCATGCTCATTTGTTGCAATTAAAATATTCCCTTCAATATCTTCAATAATACGTCTTATTTTTAAATCAGAGAGTCCATTTAAGTTATCAAAAGTTTTATATTTTTCTCCTGTAAACTTTGTGATACCTCCTCCCCAGGTTCCTACCCAAATATTCCCTTGAGAATCTTCTGAGATTGTACTTATCCAATTATCTGCTAAACCATCACGGGCATCGTAAATCTTAAATTCATTCTTTTCTTTGATATATCTATACAGTCCACCATTATGTGTTCCAAACCAAATATCTTCATTTCTACCTTCAAGCATTGCAGAAATTTGAAAATATCGCGGCAATCCTCTAGGAGCATATTTTTCAAATAAATTTTCTGATTTATTATATTTTTTTAACCCAATATCAGTAATAAAGAAAAGCGTATCGCCTTTAGCCATTGTTCCATAAAATACCAAATCACTTATTTGGCGACCTTTATAATGTTCATATACGTTTTTTTGGGGATCAAATTCAAAAGGGTTTTCAATTTTTATTAATCCGTCTCCAAAGGTTGTAATCCATAATACATTTTCTTTATCCATTAAAAGTGATGAAATCTCAACACTTAAAGAATCACCAATAGGATGAATTTTAAACTTTTCACCATCATAAAAAGAAACACCTCCTGATTTATGTCCCATCCAAATATTCCCTTCAGAATCTTTTAATAAAACCTTTATTCCTCCTTCAGCTAAACCATCCTCGGCTGTATAGTTTGTGAAATTTACTCCATCGAACTTTGAAATTCCACTTTCAGTTGCCAACCATAAGTATCCATGATCATCTTGTATAACATCATATACCTTTGATTGTGGGAGCCCCTCTTTAACACCATAATAATCGAAATAATAAGTTTGAGCAGATAAAGTAGATATACTAAGCAGAATTACTGCATAAAAAAAAGTTATTCGCTGTAATAAGCGAATAACTTTTTTAGTTTTCGGATTATGTAAAAAAATCATATTTTATTTTTTTTGTTATCTATCTTTTGCAATAAAGAAAAATGTTCCTCCTTCATCTTCTAATCCATCTATCTTACCAAATTGCGGTTTTTGCATACCGCCTTTAGCCACAGCTACAGTTACTTTCGAAACAATATTTTCGATTGGCAAACATGCATTTGGATTGTTCCTCAAGCTATTAGCAAAAGTCCTTGTAAATTGTGAATTGTCTACAGCTAATTCATAACCGGCAGAAGAAAATACCTGTGATGATTTAAATTTAGTTGCTTCCCAGTCACCACAATCTCTTTCTTTTAATCCCGAGCGCATTGCCTGATAAAATGTAGGGCCTGACTCGCATGCATCTGATATTACTAAAGTATGAGTAACAAATGTTGCATAGGATTGTAAGGCTGCTTTTAATGTACTAATATTGAAATATGTAAACTCATCATCACGAGTAGCATCAATTGGCACCCAATATCCAATGTCATTAATAAACTTACCATGCCCGGCATACCAAACCAATAGTGAGTTAACCTGATTACTTCTAACAAGATCGCGTAATTCAATTGCAAAAAATCTTTCCATCTCAGATTTGGTCATATTTTCTTTATGAAGAATATTATGAATTTTATAATTTGCCAACGCTGCCTTCATCATACTAACATCTTTAACAGGCCCTTCTAAACTGGCAAAAGTTTCATAATCTGAATTCTCAACAAAAATAACCCAGGTCTTACCCATTGGGTTTTCCTGAGATATTTCAAGTGCTTCACGATTGATCGTAAATTCCATTTCACCAACATTCCCGTAAATATCTTCAGCTTTAACAACAAATTTATTTTTATTGGCAATATCAATTGTAGCATAGAACTCCGGGTTGTTTGCGTCAACAGAATAACTCGCTGTCATGTCATCAACAATAATGCTTTTAATCTTATTCTCGTCGGTAATTCTACCTTCTACATAAAGTTTTCGATTTTCAACATCCAAATATATTTCTCCTGATGATGATGCAAAAGGAGCAATCAAATCAATCTGAGGAGCATTAATCTCCGTTCTGGTTAATTTGTATGTTGATGCTAACACATTATTATATACATCAGCTATTGCAACGGAAATAGTTTCTTTTTCTGAGACATTAACTGTAACGGAAAATTCATTATTTTCACTATTTTCATCAAATGTAACATCAACACCGTCTATTTTTACATATTGTATGTCACTTTGATCGATTATTTGTCCTTTCAAGGTAACTTCAACCGCATCTTCAACAATATTTAGGGTATTACCTTCTCTTTCCAAAGGTTCAATAAAAGTAAGATTTGGCTTACTACTTTCTCTGTTTAACTCATATAAACGATTTTTCACAATTTCTAAATGTTTTTTTGCATCTGCATCGTCCTTATCAGACAAATCGACATACGTTTGATAATCGGAAATTGCCTTTGCATACTGGGTAATTTCTTCGTTAGATTTTGCACGGTGGAAATAAGCCAAGGCATTTTTCGAATCCATTGAAATTACCTTACTAAAATCGTTAATAGCGCTTTGGTGCTGGTTAAATTCCTGATAGTATATTCCACGAGCAAAAAATGCATCCATATCATCAGGTGAGAAGATAATCATTTTTGAAAGGTCATTAATTGCGCTTGGATAGTCGATCCTTTCTTTATAAATCTTACTTCTTATCCATAATGCTTCTTTAGATTTAGAGTCAATTCCCAATGCCTGATTACATGCAACCAATGATTGATCATATTTTTTGGCTTTGAAAAGAACATCACCAAGAGCTACGTATGTTCCTAATACATTAGAAGCTTTTTCGATAGATTTTCGATAATCTGTTTCAGCCTGATTATAGTTTTCAAGTTTGTCGTTTATAAAACCTTGTCGAGAGTAATTTTTTGCAGTTTCATTTAATTTAATTAACTCATTACTTTCTTTCAATGCTTTATCGTACTTCTCTAATGCAATGTAAGATTCCATTTTAAACTTATAAGCATTAATATGTTTTTTGTCTAAAGCGGTAACTCTTTCAAGCATAGGAATCGCGTCTTCATATTGCTCTAACTCATAATATAATCTTCCGGCATTATAGTAGATCGATTCATCTTTATCTTTGAAAGCAGTGGCTCTTTTATAATCACTTGCAGCTTCAGCTTTTTTGTCGGATTTTTCATAGGCATCAGCCCTGGCAAGATAAGCCTCAGTATATTCAGGGTTTTCCTCAATCAGTTTTGTAAACTGAACAATAGCATCATCGTAATTCCCTGATGCTACAAAATCTTTACCTGTACTGTATAGCTTTGGACTGCATTCAATAAATGAAATTAGAACAAGCAACATTGGGGTAAAGAACAACGAACGTTTAAATTTAAATTTTTCCATATCTATTAGTGTTTAATATTTCAAATGGTTAAATAATTGTATAATCTTATCAAATTTACAAAAGCTTTTAATCATTTAGAAATTTTATGATCAATCAGTTCAATTTATTGACTAAATATACTCTGTTTTTTGATAAACGTTAATTTACTATTGCCTAAATAATCATTATACAAACTATCAATTTCTATATTGGGTGCTTTGATCCCGTTTTTAAATTCTTTTTTTCCATAAAATATTCTGGCCTCATCCCATAAATCATTTTTAATAAATGATTTTAGCACTTTTGCTCCTCCTTCAATTATAATTGACTGAATATCTTTTTTAATTAGAATTTGGAAGAGTTGAGTATAGAAATCATTTTTATAATCAACAAATTTGATACCAACATTTGAATTTAAAGTTTTTGCGTTCTGTGTTTTAGCAATATTGTCAGCAATGATAAGTGTTTCAGCTTCAGTATTAAAAATATTAAGACTTTGGGGCAGTTTTAAATTACGATCAAAAATAATTCTAACAGGATTCTTACCTTTCCAATTTCTGCATGTCAGGCTTGGGTTATCAGTTAAAGCAGTGTTGGTACCAATAAGAATTGATTGTTCCTCGGAACGCCACTTATGTACCAGAGTTTTTGCATATTCGTTTGTAATCCATGTTGGTTCAACAGAACTCTCTTTATTTCTTTTAATATCAATAAAGCCATCTTTTGTTTGTGCCCACTTTAAAATAATGTATGGACGTTGTTTTTCATGAAAAGTAAAGAATCTTTTATTTAGTTCTCTTGATTCTTTTTTCAAAATATCAGTAATGACATTGCATCCCGCCTCTTTCAGGATTTGAATTCCTTTTCCCGAAACATGAGCAGCAGTATCAATTGAACCAATAATAACCTTAGGAATATTTAAACCAGCAATTAAATTTGCACAAGGCGGAGTTTTTCCATAATGAGAACATGGTTCAAGATTTACATATAAAGTAGCTTTCTTTAGTAAACTTTTATCTTTAACAGAATTAACAGCATTTACTTCGGCATGAGGCTGTCCACATTTTTTGTGATACCCTTCACCAATTATTTTACCATTATAAACAATTACAGAGCCCACCATAGGATTTGGAGCAGTATTTCCACTTCCCAACCTTGCTAAATCAATGCATCGTTGCATAAATTTTTCGTGAACTGTTCTATTGATCATACAAATTATTTAAATTTGAACAATGGCTTCAAATATTAACATAAAGAAAGTAATTTCATTCATAAAATCCGAATTAAAAGAATTTTATCCAATGAGTGAAATTGATAGTTTCGTTTACTTAATTTTTGAACAATTATTTAATTATTCAAGAACAAGACTCCTTATTTCGCAAGATGTTGAAATACTGGAAGATTCATATCAAAACATTCTTAATATAATTCGTGATTTAAAGTTATATAAACCGATACAGTATATATTGGGGAAAACCATATTTTATAATTTAACTTTTAATGTAACTCCCGGTGTATTAATTCCACGCCCGGAAACAGAAGAACTGGTCGATTGGATTATAAAAGAAAATCCTGATAAATACAACAGAATCTTAGATATTGGTACAGGAAGTGGATGTATTGCCATATCACTCGCGAAAAATCTTCCAGAATCGGTTGTATATGCCTCCGACATATCAAGTGAAGCGTTAACAGTTACAAAGAAAAATAGCAAATTAAATACTGTCGATATCCAGATCATGCAACTTGATATTTTGAACTCCGATACTCAGCTAAATGAAAAATTCGATATTATTGTTAGCAATCCTCCGTATATAACTGAAAAAGAAAAAAAACTAATGCATAAAAACATTCTTGATTTTGAACCAGAATTGGCGTTGTTTGTTTCTAACAATAACCCATTACTTTTTTATAAGGCTATAATTGATTTTGGAATGAATCATTTAAATCCGGGAGGGAAAATCTATTTCGAAGTAAATGAGTCGTTTGGAAAAGAAACGGCATTATTGCTTGAAGAAAGAGCTTTCCGGGATATCTCACTTAAAAAAGATATAAACGGAAAAGATCGAATGTTAA
>DAOWML010000066.1 GCA_030643125.1 Bacteroidales bacterium | reverse complement strand
GCATTATCCATTAAATAGTGTCCCAGGTTATAGCCATTACTCTCGAATGTTGTTGTCGGGATATTATGCTTGTAAGTTAATGGCATCGATTTGGTATACTCGGCAGTAATAAAAGTATTTGGAATTAAATCGGAGATGCGCATGCTAGTTTTCAAGCTCCAAAAATTCCAGACAGTATCGTTAAAAACCCGACTTGTTGATAACTCATCAATAAAAAGAGATGCCGAGAGATGTACTTTCTTGATATTCCGAGAGCTGATATCTAAAAACATTTGTGAGTTTTGCCCCACGTTCCGTCCTGCTTTATCTGTTGCGTTATAAGTATGATCCACTGATTTATAAAACATAACCGGGATTAAATACTGTAGTTGAGGTCCATTGGCACTGTAAATTATAGAGTTACCAGCCGAAATGTAGAAATTTTTAAAAGGTTTAAAAGTAAATAAGTTAGCGGCCAGATATTTGTTAAACATCATATCTCGTTGGTCTGTTCCATAAGCATTAGTGAATGTCATTGTTGAGGCACTATCGATTACTTCGGAAACAAGCCAGCCATGTATCCAGTTAAACTCAAACCATTCTACAGGTTTTAAATTCAGTTTGATATGTGCAAAAGAAGGTGTGCGACCGGAAAAAATATTGGCCCCGTTATAATTATTTCCCCATTCGAAATGATCTTTTACCGCACCAAAGCTTCCCCATTTCCACGAATAAGTTAAACCTCCGCGCATTTCGCTAAAATCGCCACCACCATCATTGTGTTTATAATTGACACCCATTCGTTGAGTTAAGAAATCTTCCTTAGCAAGAAATTCGCTTTCGTGATTATCGCGTAAACTGGCATAAAATCCCCAGTTATTTCCTATGTATGCAAATGCTTCGGCACCGTTCCAGCGATGGTAAAAATTACCACTATCGTTCACGAAATATTCTATTCCCAGGATTGGATTAACAGAAAAGGTAAATAAGGAATCTTTGTAATACAGAATATCAAATCGCTTATCGAAATCTTTATTGGGCAACAATTCTTTATTAAAATCTTTCAGGTAAAAATACAACTCTTCCTGTTGACGTTTGGTTAAATTGTAATCACTTTCCTGAATCTCATTTAATTTATTGGCAATAAAAATTCGCGAGTAAGGCTTTACGGTTGTGTTAATATCGATTACTTGTAATGCAGCAAATTCGTCTAGAAATTCGTAAATGCTTTTATTTGAAGTATGGTAGTAGACTTCTTGAGCTCTGACCGAAATAGATATAATAAATAGAATAATATAAAATAATGTTTTTTTCATGTTTTTAACCACTGAGGCACAAAGGGCACAAAGTTTCACTAAGTTATTTTCTGAGTGAACTTAGTGTCTTTGTGGTGAAATTTTTATTATTTTGGCAATTTAGCAAATTCTTCTGTAACAAGTGACACTAATTGTTTTGTAATATTTTCTGTGTGAAAATTAATTAATAATCCTTTAGGTTTTCCTGTTAGTTTTAAATAAGATAACAACTGTGCTTTAAAAACAGGAATCATTATTTCAACTGCTTTTAATTCAATAATTATTAAATCATTGACTAATATATCTAATTTTAAGTCGTTTTTCAATAAAGTATTTTTATAATAAATAGGAATTTGTACTTGAGATCTTACTGATAATCCTTGCTCTTTTAGTTCTTGCAATAAGCATTTCTCATAGACTGATTCTAATAATCCTGGTCCTAAATGTTTATGTACCTCAATAGCACAACCTACAATTTTGTAAGCAAGATCATTGATGTATTTTTGTGTTATTTTCATGTTTTTTCTTTACCACTGAGGCACTAAGAACACTAATTCACACTAAGAGCTCCGTGCTTTTCGGAACAATATATTCCACATCGCTTTCCAGAAATACTTCCAGTCGGTTAGGAGGGGATGTTTCTCGTATGCTTCCAGGTATTTTAGTTCTGATGTTTGTATTTCTTCTATAGTTTTTGGCATATCAACATAAAAAGGAGGGATGAGTCCGGGTTTTGTTTTTATTCTTTTTCCCTGTAATTCTTTGCTATACAAACTAAAATAATGTTCACTTAATGGACGAACACCTACCAGTTTCATTTCTCTCCTGAAATAATTAATTAGCATTGGTAATTCATCAATCCAGAATTTTCTGAAAATTTTTCCTATAGTAGTTATCCTGAAATCATTTTTAAATTTACCTCCTTCTTGTAAATCAGATTTATCATACACATACTCCTGCAAATATTCTGCATAGGGGTGCATGGTTCGAAACTTGTAAACGTTAATAATTTCCCCGTTTTTACCTATACGTCTTAGTTTTACCAGCGGACCGTAAGTTGGTTCCATATCGAAAAAAGGTTCACGGGTTTTTGTGGCCACAAAATAGAGCCAGCCACTAATTTCTTTTTCATTTACTATCCTAAATCCGCAGGAATATAAACGGCCAAAAGTTTCGGCCTTAGATACCACCCGGTTTTCGCCGCGTGTAAGAAAAAAGTAAATACGTTTTGTAAGATTAAATTTTGGAAATATCCGCTTAATAATAAAATCAAATAAATAATAAATTCGGTTTAATACAGGAGGATATTTTTTTAACAATCTTTGTTTACGTTGATTTTTGGTTTCGACACATCCGATAAAAAATCCTTTATCGATAAGTTTACGGTTAACTGACTCGAAAAACTTATTTATAAATCTAATATCATTGATTCGTTTAAGATTAACAATTTTTAAATAGATATTTTCCTGAAGTTTATCAACATTAAATCGTGTTGTTGTTGAAAGTATGGAATAATCAGGAATATTAAGATCTATATTTTCAGAAATAAATTGAAAAACCTCCAGATTGGATTCCTCGACAATGGTTTCTTTAATATTTTCGGGTACAGGCTCGAGAGTAAATTCTTTGGGATAAAGCTCCGAAACAGGAACCTCGGCACGACGCCCTGCAATACGCTGATAGGCTTCAAATACTTTTGAAGAATCGGTTCCTGTTTTAGCATTACAGATATAATAATCGCAAAAAGCAAAAAAGATTTCGATAAGTGTGGTTAAAATAATAATCCCACCAAAAACCAACCGCGAAAAAAATTCGGATCTTAACATAAACATTGAAATTGCGGCAATTCCGGTTATTAAAAGGTTGATAATTATTATATGCAGAATGGCACGACTTAATTTTAAGCGTTCGGGAGCAGAATATTTTTTTGTGATTAGGGAAACAATAATCCAGGTGAATGCAAAAATGAGGAAAGGAATAATATAATTGGGCAAATAAACCCGTTTTGTTGCGGGTTTAATCCATATCATGATAAAGAATGCAACAAACAGTGCAAGTATATCAAAAAAAGTATTTATAAATAACGAACGTCGGTTCATACTTTAGTTTCTGGTTTTAAGTTCAAAGTTTCATCATCCTATAGCGTTAATAAATTTAAAGGTAAGAATTTATTTTTAATAGTGTTCAATTAACAGTAAATAGCTAATAGACCATAGTTTTGAGTAGTGAGATGTTAGTCTGTTTGTGAAAATCAGACATCGATATACGAATTGATATTTCCGGATTGTATTTCTGACAAAATACTTTCAGATTTTTAGCTTGCAAGTTTTCTTCCGCTTTTACTTTTACAGGAATAGCATTGCCCTTGTGTTGAATTAAGAAATCGATTTCAGCATTAGATCTTTCATCTGACCAATAAAATATATCAAAGTTTTTAGTGTAAAGCATTTGTTGCAAGACAAATTGTTCTGTTATAGTTCCTTTAAATTCTTCAAATATGGTATTACCTTCTAATAATGTTTTAATATCAATATTTCCCATGGCAGCCAACAAACCAATATCAACAAGAAATAATTTAAATGCGCTGAAATTAATATAAGCTTTTAGTGGAATAGCAGGTTTGGTGACTCTGTTAATTTTGTATATTTCTTACTTCGCCAAAATCATTGTTTATACTAAAAAAGTAAACTGCTTCGGGCATTCCTCCAATATAGTAGTAATACCTTAAAAACTTAATGAATTTTTGCTTAAACGTTTTTATAAGCTCCCAATTTTTACTTTCCAATAGCAAGACAAGTTTTTTTTGGCCGATAGCGACAAGAAATTCTATAAAACTTAAAGGATAAAGATCTAAAAATTCGACTTTCCCAACAGGAAAGGATGTGTGTTTATTTAAAGCAACACCCAAAAGTGAACCAGCGGAAATTATATGATATTCCGGAACCGTTTCATAAAAATATTTCAAAGAAGTTATTGCTTCGGGGGCTTCTTGTATTTCATCAAAAATAATTAATGTGTTTTTGGGCTTAAATATAATTCCGGTTTCGATTTGTAAGGCTGTGATAATTCTTTCATCAACCAAGTTTTTCCAACTTGCCTTGCGCCACAAATAGAGACTATAGAGCTGTTAACTGCCTACTGCCGATTACCCATTCCTCTTTCTGTTTTTTTGATACAAGATTGTATTTTTATTATCAGATCATCTAATGCGACTACATCTATTTCTTTTTTCATTGACCATGATTTTTGAACAGGAGCAGCAATAAATGTATGAATTGGATTAATATCTTCTATTGCATTATATGCTCCCTTTGAAAGTACAGGGGAAAGCGATGCTTTACATTCAATAGCAAAAACGATCTTTTTTAGTTTCATTACAAAATCTATTTCTGCTCCAGCACTTGTTCGATAATAGAAAAACTGTGCTAAAGGAAAATGAGCTTTTAAATTAGATAAAACAATTTGCTCCCATATTGATCCAAATACGGGATGCCCTGTTAATTGTTGAAAATTCTCCACATGAACTAATGTACAGGTAATGCCCGAATCGGCAATATAAACCTTTGGAGCTTTCACTAATCGTTTCCCCATATTAGAAATGTATGGAGGTACTATTTCAATCATAAAAGTTCCCTGCAGTAAATCGATATAATTACGTATAGTAACGTTACTAACAGTTAATGAATTTCCCAATAATGAATAATTAATTGTTTGACCATTCACATGTGCAAGCATTTGCCATAATCGACGCATTGTTTCTGTAGAAAATCCGGAGAATTGCAGTAAATCTCGTTCAAGAAAAGTACTTATAAAATCTTCACGCCATTTGTACGAAAGATTATTTTTTTTTGCCAGTAAACTCCGGGGGAAACCACCATTATCGAAATATTTTTCAATTGTATATTTTTTATATATTTCCTGCCATAGGAAAGGGCTTAATCGTAAATAAGTAATACGTCCGGCTAATGATTCAGAACTTTGCTTTAAAAGTTCTCGCGAGGCAGAACCAAGTATTAAAAATTTTTTATTTACGCCCCATTCATCAACTAAACTACGTATTAGTGGAAACAAATCGGGTTTTCGTTGTATTTCGTCAATGCAAAATAAGTAATCTTTTTGTGAAGAAAAAAACCATTCAGCATCGTCTAATTTCGAAAGATCTGAAGGACGTTCTAAATCTAAATAAATTACTTTATTAAATTTTGCTATTATTTTTTTAGCGAGAGTTGATTTACCGCATTGCCGGGGACCTACTAAAGCTGTTATCGGTGTTTGCTGTATGGCATTTAGTAATTCATTTTCGATAGCTCTATGAATGTATTCCATACTTATCATTTTACCTTGCAAATTTAAAAATTAATTTTAAATTTGCAAGCTTGTTTTGTTGAAAAGATTTTTTGATAGAATTAAATACTATTAATTCCTAGTTTTACTTTCCCCTTTTACTTTTCGCCTCCTACTGCCAAAGGCAGTCAAGTCGGCGGTCAAGCTTTTCTCCCGCCGCTGCTCTTAAGTTCCCTAAAGGGAATCTTCCCACGTGTTTATTTTTCCCGCCGCTGCCCTTAATACTCACTATGTTAGTGAGATCGCCTTTCTTTGACAAACAAGCTTTTGCTAAGTTCCATAAAGCCTGCCTGCTGTAAGCTGGGGAAGCTCTAAAGGGATCTGCCCACGTTTTTCTCAATCCCTTTTCTTCTTTTATCTTTTTACTTCCTGCCTGCCCTGTCCGTCCGACAGGCGGGTGTCAGGCAAGGTTATCTTTGTACTTTATCGCGTATACTTACGCGATCACCATTCCACCTTCTTCCGGTATCAGTTAAATAAAGCACTTTTGAAAAATCCACATCGAAATATAGTTCTCCGATTATTCCAAAATCCTGATAGTTATAATATTTCCAAAGTAATTTATTTTTGTATTAACCATTGGAATTAAGCGTTGCTAAAAATTGATATGCAGGAATTACTTCTATTTTTTTTTCATTATGTGTTATAAGGTCTTTCTGATTATAAGTAATAATAATACCCTTAGTTTTATTAAAAAAATCCATTGCTTCAATTAATCCGTTTATTTCTCGTTCTTGATTATCGACAGATAAATTGTAACATGCTTGTATTAAATGTTCTACCTGATTATTTTTGAATGTAATAAAATCACATTCTTTACTTTTTTCATTGAAATAATACATTTCGTAATTTTGTCTGCGTAATTCCCAATAGAGGATATTTTCCAGTTTATGACCCGTATTTTCACTAAAAGAAGCTGAGGCAGCTTTTATTATTCCTGTATCAATAAAATAGATTTTCCGCGGATTAACGAGTTGAGCTCTGTATGAATACGAAAATTTTGGTAATAAGGACAATAAATAGGAATGTTCAAAATAAGAAAGATAATCTAAAACGGTAGCAGTGCTTTTAATCCCCAATATGCCAGATAGCTTTGTAGCTGTTGTCAAATTACCTACATTTGAGATTAGGTATATGAGTAACTGTTTCAGTATTTTTGTATTCCTGATATTATATCGGACTGCAATATCTCTGTATAGAATATCATCTATCAGAGATGTAAGAATTTCATAATTGTTTGTTTTTACATATTCCGGAAATCCTCCATGTATGATATAGTTGCTAAAAGTTTCAGCATTTGCCGGGATCGACCTAAATTTAATAAATTCTGTATATGAGAACGGAAATAATTCTTTAGTAATGTGTCTTCCCGTGAGTTTAGTGCCGAGTTCTTTGCTTAATAAACTGGCATTTGAACCTGTAATTATTACTTGATAATTTTGGTCGAGTTTTTGACGGATATATAGTTCCCAGCCCTTAATTACTTGAATTTCATCAAAACATAGCGTATCATTTCCTGATTCATTGATTAGGATGTCGAGTAATTCAAAATCCTTTAGTTCAAAGTTATAAAGTTTTGGAGTATCAAAATTAATAAAAAAGGCATTTAGTTTATGCTTATTAATTATTTGCCCCATTAATGTGCTTTTGCCGCAACGACGAATTCCTGATATTATTAATGCGTGGCTTTTTTGTTCAGAATTAATATTCTGCATTAAATCTCTGGCAATAAGATCTTTTTTTTGTAGAAGAAGATCTTGCTGATATTCACTTATTGACTTTAAATCAGATAATTTAATCATTTAACAATAAGATTAAATATTTGTTTATTACCAATAAACAATGTTGTTCATTGACGATAAACAAAGTTAATAATAAAATGATTAAAAACCTCAAATTTTTATATTTTTTACCAAAAACCACTTTACAACATTACTCCCTTCGGTCCCCGAAAGAATCGGGGCAGGCCATGAGAGAAGTTCTTAGCATTCTGTAAAACGTTGTTCCCACTGTGCTGAAGTGTTGTCTATGTATGCTGAATGAGTTCCCTACTGTGTTGAATTACTGTCTATGTGTGCTGAAGAAGTTTCTATCTGTGCTGAATGACTTTCGAAGTGTGTCAAATGGCTTTCGAAGTATGTCGAATGGCTTTCGGGGTGTGTCAGATGATGTCCCGGGTTTGTTCAATGAACTGTGTCTTTTTAAAACTTTTATCTTCCTGCCTGCCCTGTCCGTCCGACAGGCGGGCGTCAGGCAAGGTTATCTTTGTACTTTATCGCGTATACTTACGCGATCCCCATTCCAGCGACGACCGGTATCGGTTAAATATAGGACTTTTGAAAAATCCACATCAAAATAAGGTTCGCCAATAATTCCAAAATCCTTATAATTATAGTATTTCCAGAGGAGCTTATTATCGTATTTCGAAAGCGGACTACCATACATACAAATAGTAGAAACAGGTGCGAGTTTTCTTAAAGTAGTTTCTTTTATTAATTATTTCGCAATTCATTTATAAAATCACCAAAATAAAGTATCCTACTGCTGTTATTTTTACTAAAGAGCAGATGTTCAAAATCATTCATTTTCGTTTTTAAGTTAACCGAATGAAGCCCCTTTTTAACTGATTGCTTTAGTTCTAACAGGTTATTAATTCCACATTTTTTCGATAAAAAAGAGTAATCAGGGACTGTTTGGGCAAGCAGAAACATTACATCATAAAAATCACGACCTTTACTACGTGATAATAAAGCTGATATTTTCATACTGCATAGTACTTTGTCAGGAGGAACAGGAAAAGGGAAAAAAAAGCCACAACCCTTAACATTTACGATAATAGGCTTATATTTAATTAATTGGTCTTGACTTTCAATTTTTATTAAAAAGCGTTCTTCACGATGTCCGCTTAATCCTAAATTAAACAAAAATTCAGGAAAATAAATATTTCGACGAAATGCTTTTAACTTACTATTTTTATGGTCTTTAGTTTCTGCTTTATAACCATTTTTGTTTAAAAATGATAAGACATCATTGGTCATTTGTATAAATTCCTCTTTGGATAAGTCTTTACAATCAAAATCAATATCCTCCGAGAATCTATCTATTCCTTTTACTAATCGCAAGTTTGTTCCGCCAATAAATGTTAATTTTCTTATATAAGAAGTTGTTGATAGATAATCTAATATCAATAATTGAATATATTCCTTTAACATATATTTATGATAAATTGACTTATCCTGAATTTGCTGTGGAAAGAATTTTTTTATTAAATCAATTTCTATCATAGTTCATAAGCATCAAAAAGCAATTTTACTCGTTTTGTAAGTGCTTTGTTATTAAATTTAACAGT
>DAOWML010000096.1 GCA_030643125.1 Bacteroidales bacterium | reverse complement strand
TTTTTTTATATTGCAAAAGGATCTTTAGCTGAAACAAAATCACAGCTTTATCGTGCATTTGACAGAAAATATATTACAAAAGAATGTTTAGATGATAAAACGGATAAAGCAGATGAACTTTCAAAAGTTATTGGTGGATTTATTAGTTATTTGTTAAAATCTGATATTTCAGGCAGAAAGTTTAATACAAAAACTCGAAACTTAAAATCTGGAACTCAAAACTCATAACTTAAAACTCGAAACTGAATATGGCCATAAGATTCCAATATAATAAAACATCATTACAGCAATTAAACAAAAATCTTAAAATTCGTTTAAGAGCATTACCTACACTTCAAAGTAAAGAAGCAGCTCTTCGTATGGAAGTTAAGCGTGCCAAAGATCAATCAGAAATATTGCTTAAGAAGCTGGAAACTCGTATGAAAGAATATAATGCAATGGTACGGCTCTGGGGCGAATTTGAGGAGGATCTTATTACTGTTAAAGATGTTAAAATGATCGTTAAGAAAATTGCCGGTGTTAAAACACCAATTCTGGAAGATGTAATTTTTGAGATCAGAGAATTTAGCCTTTTTAATAAACCGAGTTGGTTTTTAAGTGGAGTTCAAATTATTGAATCATTAGTTAAGATATCAATTGAAAGTGAATTTTTCTTAAGAAAAATGGAGCTGTTAGATTTTGCGAGGAAAAAAACCACACAAAAAGTAAATCTTTACGAAAAGGTACAAATTCCGGGATACGAAGAAGCAATCTCGAAAGTAAAACGATTTCTTGAAGATGAGGAGAATTTGTCTAAATCATCACAAAAAATTGTTAAGAAACGACAAGAACAGAAGGAGGCTGCATAATGATTACTCCAATGATGAAATATTCTTTCTTAATCTATCACAAGGAGTATATTCCTTTTCTTGAGAAATTGCAGGAATTAGGAGTACTTCATATTATAGAAAAAAAGAAAGATATAGATGAAAACATCAAATTATCGTTGCATCAGATCAGTGAGATTAACAAAGCCTTAAAATTTCTGAATAAAAGAGCTCAGGAAGAAAGTGCTGAAAAATCTGAAATGGATGGATTAGCATTGGTTGAAAAATTAAATAAACTTACTGATGAAATAACTGCAATGGAACAAGAGCAGCTTACATTGAATAAAGAAATTCAAAAAGCTGAGCCCTGGGGTGATTTTACTCCTGAAATGCACGAAAAATTTGCGAAACATCACATTAAACTGCGGTTTTTTGTTTGTAACGAGAAAAAATTTAATCCTGAATGGGAAGATAAATACCCACTTGATATTGTTAGCATTAAACGCGGATATGCTTATATGGTTGCTTTCCAAAGAGGGGCAAATCCAATTGATATTGATGCAGAAGAAATAAAATTACCTGAGCAAACTTTATCGGAACTTCTTGCAAAAGACGAAACCGGTAAAAATCGTTTAGAAGAAATTGAGATTATTTTTGATGAGTATGCAATTAAATATCAGGATATTTTAAAAAATACACGCAAGAAATTACAGGAAGAAACCGATTTTGATTTAGCAATTAATCATACTGAAAAACAAGCAGAAGAGAAGGTGATGTTTCTTGAAGGATGGATTCCACAAGAGCAAAAAGAAGATCTTGAAAAGTTTCTTGAAGAACAAAATGTTTATTTTATATCTGCTCAGCCGGATAGAGAAGACAAGGTGCCAATTAAACTTAGGAATAATAAATTTTCAAGATTGTTCGAGCCAATTGGCGATTTATTTTCATTGCCTGATTATAAAGAATTGGATTTAACGCCATTTTTTGCTCCGTTCTTTATGTTATTTTTTGGATTTTGTGTAGGTGATACCGGATACGGATTATTTATTCTTATTGCAACATTAATATTTAGAAGAAAAGCAAGTAAGCAATTAAAACCAATTCTTACTTTGGCGTCTTATCTGGGTGTTGCAACAATATTAATGGGTTTGGTTTCGGGAACGTTCTTTGGTATTGAGTTGATTAAAATGGAAACTTATCCTTTGAAACAGATCATCCTTGAACCATTAAAATTATTCTGGTTATCAATAGCAATTGGTGGATTGCAGATTTTCTACGGAATGTGTATTAAAGCAGCAAACCAAATCAAACTTGGTGGACTAAAATATGGATTATCAACTATTGGCTGGCTCTTTTTAATCTTAACTTTCGGAACATTTATCGGACTTGAAAAGGTAGGTGTAAATGTTGAAAGTTTTGCTATTGTAAAAAAGATCGGTCTGGGCTTAAGTTTTGCAATGATCTTGTTATTTGCAAATCCTGAAAAGAATATAATAATAAGTGTTTTTTCAGGACTTTACGATGTATATAATATGCTTACCGGAGTATTTGGCGACTTGTTATCGTACATTCGGTTGTTTGCATTAGGAATTTCAAGTGCAATTTTAGGACTTGTGTTTAACCAGATAGCAGCTCAGGTTTTGGGAGGTAGTTTTTTGAGTTATATTCCATTTATTATCATTTTATTAATCGGACACGGATTGAATATTTTTCTTGCCAGTTTAGGAGCAATCGTACATCCATTACGTTTAACATTTGTAGAATTTTATAAAAATGCCGGCTTTGTTGGAGGCGGCAAACAGTATAAACCTTTTTCAAAATAGAAAATAAATAAAATTAATAGGAGAATAAAATTATGAACACAGCAATTTATTTAGCTTACGCAGGATTAGCGTTTATGATCGCACTATCAGGAATTGGAAGTGCAATTGGAGTTTCAATGGGTGGTAACGCATCTATTGGTGCTTTGAAAAAAGATTCTGAAAAATTTGGTAATTACATGCTTTTAGCTGCTTTACCAGGTACTCAAGGCCTTTATGGTTTTGGTGGATATTTCGTTATCGACAAATTATTCAACTTAATTACCCCTGAAATGACAATGTTTAATGGTATTGCAATCTTGTCAATGGGATTATTCTTAGGTTTTGTTGCATTATTTTCTGCTGTTCAGCAAGGAGGTGTTACATCAAATGGTATTGCTGCAATTGGTGGTGGTAACGATGTTTTTGGTAATACTCTTATTTTAGCTGTATTCCCTGAATTATATGCTATTATTGCATTTGCTGCAACTTTCTTAATAGCTTCAGGTTTAGGAGCATAAAAGAAATAATAATATAATATTTCGTATAAAGAGACAGTGCAATTTCTATTGTATTGTCTTTTTTATAACATCAATTAACATTTTTGCTTTTTATTGCATAAATTTGTAAGTACACAATCTTTGTAGTATGTATAAAATCCTTTTAAATATTACATTTGTCCTTGCAATATTGATTTTTAATCAGAAAAACATATTTGCAAATGATAATTCTGCAGAAAAGGATCCTGAACTTCCACAAGAGCATAACGAAGAACATGAAAAAGAGGGGTTTAATCCGGGCGACTTTATTTTTGACCACATTAGGGATAGTTACGGATGGCATTTGTATTCATATAAAGGACACCATGTAGCAATTCCTTTACCTGTTATTTTATATAGTAAAACTAAAGGATTTATTTCTTTCTGGTCGTTTAAGCTGGAACACGGACATACTTACCACGGATTTAAAATTGCACACGAGGGCGATTATGAAAATAAAATTATTGAAGTTGATAATTATGGAGAGTTTATTGCCCGTCCTCTCGACATTTCAATTACTAAGAATGTTACAGCCATTTTATTTAGCTGTTTTTTTCTGATATTTATTTTTGTATCTGTTGCAAACTCTTATAAAAAAAGAGAAGGATTGCCACCTAAGGGATTACAATCATTATTTGAACCATTAATTTTATTTATTCGCGATGATGTTGCGAAGTCAAGTATTGGCGAAAAGCATTACGAGAGATTTACACCGTTTTTGTTAACCATATTCTTTTTTATATTATTGAACAACCTGCTTGGTCTTGTTCCTTTATTTCCCGGTGGAGCAAATGTTACCGGAAATATTACAGTAACAATGGCTTTAGCACTTTTCACTTTTTTTATTACAACCATAACAGGAAATAAAAATTATTGGAGTCATATATTTAATACACCGGGAGTTCCGTGGTGGCTAAAATTACCACTTCCCCTGATTCCTTTTATTGAACTATTTGGAGTATTTATTAAACCATTTGTTCTGATGATTCGTTTATTTGCGAATATTTCTGCAGGACATATTATTGTTTTAGGATTTTTCAGTTTGATATTTATTTTTGGGAATATGAGCCCTGGCTTAGGAATGGCTGTTTCTCCCGTATCCGTTCTATTTGCAATATTTATGTCTGTTCTTGAAATACTTGTAGCGTTTATTCAGGCTTATGTATTTACAATTTTGTCAGCTATTTATTTTGGAATGGCATCAGAAGAAGATCATTAAAATATAAATTATATTCACCATTTAAAATTAATATTATGTCAACTTTAGGATTTATTTTACTAGCAATTGAAGGAGTAGCTATTTCAAAAGCTGCAGCCGGTTTTGGAGCTGCTTTTGCTGCTTTTGCTGCTGCCATGGGTATTAGCAAAATTGGTACTGCTGCAATGGAATCTATTGCGCGGCAACCAGAAGCAGCCGGCGATATCAGATCAAACATGATTGTTGCTGCTGCACTTATTGAGGGGGTTGCTTTCTTTGCAATTGTAGTTTGTTTCCTTATTTTATTTGTTTAACATGAATTAAGGATTATGCTTTACAGAGCAGCGGTTGGCTGCCTGTAAAGTATTTTAATTTTTTAAATCAGAAATTATGGAACTGATAAAACCTGATCTCGGATTATTATTTTGGATGATTGTTTCTTTCAGCATCTTGCTTTATGTGCTTATAAAGTTTGCCTGGAAACCAATACTAAAAGCATTAAGAGACCGCGAGCAATCAATTAGTAAAAGCCTTTTAGCGGCTAAAAGAGCAAAAGACGAAATGGCTAAAATTGAATTTGGGAATGAAAAGATTACTCAGCTGGCAAAACTTGAAAAGGATAGTCTGCTTAAAGAGGCTAAAGAATTAAAAAACAAAATTATAGAAGAAGCCCGCGAAGATGCAAAATTAGAAGCTAAAAAAATTATTAAAGAAGCCAGGCAAGGTGTTGAGCAGGAAAAAAACAAGGTAATAAATGAGATTAAAAACCAAATTGCAACTTTGTCTGTTGATATAGCTGAAAATATTTTAAAACAAAAACTTGAAGATAAATCTAAACAGAAAAAATTAATTGATGATCTTGTTAAAGATATTGATTTGAATTAATCCTTATATTATTCATGTATCAGAGTCAAATAAATGTACGTTATGCCAGGTCTATATTTCTTCTTGCTGAGGAGAAGAACATGCTTGATGAAATAAAACAGGATGTTGAACTGATTCTTCAATGGTATGAGGAAAATGAAGAAATTAAAATTTTATTAGAGCATCCTGTGATAAAAACATCGAAAAAGAAAGAATTTTTAAACGAAATATTTAAAGATAAAATTAATACATACTCATTATCACTTTTACAACTTATAGTTAAAAACAAGCGCGAAAACCACTTAAAAAACATATGTAAAGATTTTATTGAAATTTATCGTAAACACAAAGGTATTAATACAGCTGTTTTAACAACAGCATTTGAATTAACAAGAACACATAAAACAAATATTAAAAAAACCATAGAAAAGACTTTTAATTCAATTGTTGAATTAAATACTAAAGTTGATAAAGAATTAATTGGAGGAATGATTATTCAGGTTGATGACAAACAGTTAGATTTAAGTGTTACAAGACAAATTCAACAACTTAGAAATCAATTCTTAAATATTGATTTTAATAATAAAAAGAAAAAATAAAACCTGTCTGCCGACAGGCAGGCATTAAAATATAAACTATGACTGGAATTAAACCCGGAGAAGTCTCAAAAATTTTAAAGAAAGAATTAGAAGGCTTTACAACAAATTCCGAACTTGAAGAAGTAGGTAGTGTTTTACAAGTAGGTGATGGTATTGCGAGAATATATGGATTATCCAATGTGCAATCTAATGAACTAATTGAGTTTGAAAGCGGGATGAAAGGAATAGTCCTTAATCTTGAAGAAGATAATGTGGGTGCTGTACTTCTGGGATCTTCCGAAGAAATTAAAGAAGGAGATCAGGTTAAACGAACCAAAAGAATTGCTTCCATTAAAGTTGGCAATGGTCTTTTGGGAAGAGTTATTAATACTATTGGTGAACCTATTGATGGCAAAGGACCTATTAGCGGAGAACTTTATGAAATGCCTTTTGAAAGGAAGGCTCCCGGTGTAATATATCGCCAGCCTGTAAATGAACCAATTCAAACAGGTATTAAGCCAATTGATGCAATGATACCTATTGGTCGCGGGCAAAGAGAATTAATTATTGGTGACCGGCAGACCGGAAAAACTGCTATTGCTATTGACGCAATTATTAATCAAAAAGAATTTTACGATAAAGGAGAACCGGTTTATTGTATTTATGTAGCTATTGGACAAAAAGGATCAACCGTTGCAAATATTGCCGACACTCTTGAAAAACACGGAGCAATGGACTATACGGTTATAGTTATGGCAACCGCTGCAGATCCTGCTGCATTACAATTTTTTGCTCCGTTTGCAGGTGCTTGTATTGGGGAATATTTTAGAGATACGGGAAGAGCAGCTTTAATTGTTTATGATGACCTTTCAAAACAAGCCGTAGCATATCGTGAGGTTTCTTTGTTGCTTCGCCGTCCGCCAGGGCGTGAAGCTTATCCCGGAGATGTTTTTTATTTGCATTCCAGATTACTTGAACGTGCTGCGAAAATTATTCAATCAGATAAAATTGCAGCTGAAATGAATGATTTACCCGAATCGTTAAAGGGGAAGGTGAAGGGAGGAGGTTCTTTAACTGCTTTGCCTATTATAGAAACACAAGCAGGTGATGTTTCTGCATATATTCCTACTAATGTAATTTCAATCACCGACGGACAAATATTTCTGGAATCCGACCTGTTTAATTCCGGTGTTCGTCCTGGAATTAATGTTGGAATATCTGTTTCCAGAGTTGGAGGAAACGCACAGATTAAATCAATGAAAAAAGTTGCCGGAACTTTAAAATTGGATCAGGCACAATATCGTGAATTGGAAGCATTTTCAAAATTTGGCTCTGACCTTGATGCTGCAACAATGGCAATACTTGACAAGGGAGCAAAAAATGTGGAAATTCTTAAGCAGGGACAATATTCGCCAATGCCTGTTGAAAAACAAATTGCAATTATTTATTGTGGAACGAAAGGATTATTGGGAGATGTGCCGGTTGATAAAGTAAAAGAATTTGAGTCAGATTTTTTAGATATGATAGAGATACAATATGAAAAAGTGTTAAAAACATTGAAATCAGGAAATCTGACAGATGAGGCTATAAATGTAATTGAAACCGTAGCGAAGGAAGTTGCAGCAAAATATAAAGTAGATTAGTTTTAGATAGAAATGGGTAATTTAAAAGAAATACGTACTCGAATTGCTTCTGTAAAATCAACAAAGCAAATTACAAGTGCTATGAAGATGGTTTCAGCAGCAAAGCTTAAAAAAGCCCAGGATGCTGTAATTCACTTAAGGCCTTATGCCGGCAAATTACACCAGATTTTATTTAACATTAATCAAAGCATTGAAAAAGAAGAGGAAAATATTTATTTACGACCGGGAATTCCGGATAAAATATTAATTGTTGCTATTACTTCAAACAAAGGATTGTGTGGTGCATTTAACACTAATGTAACTAAACAGGTATCAACTCTGTTAAACGAAGAATACATTGGCGAAAACAAAGAAGGTAATGTGTCGGTATT
>DAOWML010000042.1 GCA_030643125.1 Bacteroidales bacterium | reverse complement strand
TACATATCACTTTTTTTTGAATATCGAATAATGATTAACGAATGTTGAATGATGAAGTTAAGTGCAGTATCAGAACTATTAACTCAATTATTGGGTCAGAAATTCTGAATCTGGAGTATTATTTTAGTCTTCTATCAATCGATGCTGCATAAACCATTGCCACAACTCTAAACAATAAATGCCCAAACTTTGTATAAGGCAAATAAATTATAATAAACCAAACACAAACCAGGTGGAAAAAGTAGAGATGGTATGCCAATCCCCAGTTTAAAAATCTTGCTGCTTCAACGATAATACCTGAAATGGTTAGTAAGAAAAGTGAAATCAAAAATAACCAGTCAGTATAGGTGCTGTTTCCAAAATCTTTTTTATTAAAAATTCTGTTTGCTATCATAATTCCTATTCCGACAAAAAGCATAATGGCCGCTACATTACCCAATATCTTAAATGGATTTGTTAATCCTAATGGATAATTATGTGTTACTACTGCATAAATGGCAAAAGCTGTAACAAAAAGCAATAAAATAAATCCGTAGAAAACCAGAAAGTGTGCAATTTTTCTTGTTTTTTGTGCTGAACATTTACTAAAATTAGAATGAAAAATGATTTCTTTTCGTATGGAAAATAAATTCTTAATAAAACTCCCGGTTGATTTTACATCCGGATTTTGCTTTTTCATATCGTTCCGGAAATTTCTTAAGCCTATAATTCCAAGTCCTATAGTTAAAAACCATAAAAAAGCAAAAGAGCTGTTAAGCCAGGCATGTGGAAAGAATTTGGAATAATTCACCGGTCCTTCAGGAATTTGTAATGTTCCTGCCATAAGTAAAATTGCTGAAATGATAATTACAGGTATTAATATTGCCACAGGTAACCATTTAGGATTATTCAATATTTTACCTAAAAATTTAGGTTTAGCATAATGCTGGTAACTAATTTCCCTGACAGCCGAAAATACATCAGCAGGCTTAACACCCCGTGGGCAATGTGTACTGCAATCACCACATTGGTGGCATAACCAAATATCTGTATTTCCAATCAATTTATCTTTCATTCCCCAACCTGCCCAAATCATTTCTTTTCTTGGGAAAGGCCTGTCATCAGGAGCAAGAGAACAAACAACGGAGCAATTGCCACATTGCATACATTCATTCAACGAAGACTTACTAATCTTTTTAAGTTGCTTTTTGAAATTTATATCAGGACTAATATTAAGCATTGTACTTTATATTAAAATTTTAGCAAAAACTCCAAATAACAATAAACAAATCTCAAATAATATTCAATTACTAAACTTCAAATATTGGAATTTGATTATTGATTTTTGAGATTTATTTGTCATTTGTGTTTTGAATATTGTTTTTTCAATTGTTAATTTATAATTCTTAATTGACCGTTACATATCTTTAAACGGATTTGGCCCAATCAACTCAATCTCTTCAACATAATTATTAATAATATCCGGAATCTTATAATAATCTGTTATTTCAACAAATTCTGTTCTTATTCTTTCAGGTTCCAGCATCATTGTTTCCAGTGTTTCCTGAATATTTTCACCACGGGTTTCAGTAAGTTCGCTTCCATGAATAAAGTGACACTGGTAATCATCGCCGGGCTTACAACCAATTTGCAATATCCCGTCAAATCCCTGCGACAAAGCATCTGATATCCAAACTTTGTTTATTGATCCAATACATCTGACCGGAATAACCCTTATGTAAGGACTATATTTTAACCTTTTTTGTCCTGCCATATCAAAAGCAGGATAAGCATCGTTTTCACAAACAAACACAAGGATTCTTGGTTTTTCTTCAAATTCATCGGGTATTTCAACCGATTTAATCATTGCCGATATACTGTTAATTGAATAATCAGCAAAGCTAATTACTCTCTCAGGGCACGAACCTACACAAATTCCACAACGTCGACAACGATTTGGGTTTGGCAACGGAGTTCCTTTTTCATTCTCGTCATAAGCTCCAAACGGACATTCTTCAGTACATCGTTTACAGTCAGTACAACGATCTAAGTATAATTCCGGATAAGATTTATCGCCTGATCGTGGATGAACAGCTTCGCCACGTTTTGTTGCTTCGATGGTTTGAATTGCCTTCAACATTGCTCCGGTTGCATCTTCTTTACTTGATGCAATATCCATCGGAGCACGTAAACTACCTGCTGCATATATTCCTGTTCGTCTTGTTTCGTAAGGGAAACAAATAAAATGCGAATCGGAAAAATCGTATTTTAATTCCGGCAAACCTTTTCCTAATCTGTAATTCAAATTTAAATCTTCAGTTCCTGCCGGTACCATTCCGGTTGCCAGTACTATCATATCAACCGAAAGCGAAATATTTTCACCTAATAAAGTGTCTTTTACATTAACTTTTAAATTGTTATTGTCCTCAGTTATTTCTTCAATTTCGCCTTTTGTGAAAAAGATTTGATCATCCTTTTGTACTTCTTTATAAAATTCTTCGTACAAACCCAAAGTACGAATATCTTTATATACTATAAATACATTTGATTCAGGACTTAGATCACGAATATATTTAGCTTGTTTCAGACTTGTTCCACAACAAAAATTAGAACAATAGGGCAGATGATCTTTATCACGTGATCCTGCACATTGAATAAATAAAATATTTTTTGGTAAAGCTTTATCAGGATTATTTTTAACTAATTCTTCAAATTCAACATTGCTTAAAACATTAGATTTACCATATCCCAGATGAGACAATTTACTTACATCGTAAGGATTCCAACCCATTGATGTAACAATAGAGCCTACCGTAATCTTTTCTTCTTTCCCATTTTGCAGGCCCGCCTGCCGGACGGACAGGTAAACTTCGAATTGTCCTGGCTGACCGTCGATCTTATTTATTGTGGTTGATGTATATATCTTAATATTTGTGTGTTGTTCAAGTTCTATAATCCTATCCTTAATTTCAGGATCAACCAGAGTATTGTAAGGGGCAGCATACGGAATTTGTTTGTGCAGCTTGTTTAACCAGCCTCCCAGTTTTTCTTCTTTCTCGATTAAATGAATCGTGTAGCCTGCTTTTGCTCCTTCAATAGCTGAAGTTATTCCGGTAATTCCGCCACCTACAACTAAAATTTCAGAACTTATATTTTCGGCTATAAAAGGTTTCGGAACTTCAATATTATTAACTTTCGTGATTGACATGCGAAGATAATCTTCTGCTGCCATTTGTGTATCTTCTTCACCAGGCTCATAACACCATGCAACTTGTTCTCTTAAGTTTGTTCTTTCCAGAATTATATTCTCAGGAAAATTAAAAATCTCAGTTTTTGTTCTGGGTGAGCAGGCAGCTATAACAATTCTATCCAGATTTTCTTGAGCGATATCATTGTTAATTAAATCAAATCCTTCAACTGAACATAGCGAAGAATGATTTTTGCAAATTGTAACATTGTTTTCCGAAGCTACCTTACTAAGCTTTTCAATATTTATACTTTTGCCTATTTCGCAACCGGAACATATATAAACTCCAATTTTTTTATTCATTTCTTTTGATTAAAATCACAAAATATAAATAACAAATTCCGATTAAATTCCAATAACCAATTTAACAAAACTCAAAAATTGTTTGGATATTGAAATTTGGAAATTGAGTATTATTTGATATTTGTTTATTGTTATTTGAAAATTTTAATAATAAATAGTCATTAATCATTAGTCAATTTTATTGAATCGCTTTTAATGCAGCAGCTGTTGCATCTTTTACCGATGATGAAACATCCATTGGCTTTCGGCTGCAGGCAACAGGAAAAATTCCTTCAGATTGCAAATCAGATATAAAATAATTTTGGTCTCTATTAAGATTTAGCTTAATATCAGACGGTACAATTCCTGTGGCAAGAACAACCATGTTTGCCTCGTATTTTATTTTCTTACATGAAAGAATATCTTCAGCTTCCAGAATTAAGTTATTTGATTCTGTTTCAGAAATTTTCCCAACTTTTCCTTTAATTAATTCGATATTCTTATTCTCTTGTACTTTTGCCAGAAAATCTTCATTACGACCGGCAACACGTATATCGATATAGAAAATCTTTATCTCGATATTTGGATATAATTCCTGAATGCTTAATGCATGCTTTAATGATGCAGAGCAACAAACAGCCGAACAATAAGGAAGATTATTTTCATCGCGCGATCCTGCACATTGAACAAAAGCAATTTTGGCAGGTTCAGAATTATCAGATACTCTTAACAATTTATTTTGTCCGGGGCCATTAGATGCTATAAACCTCTCAAATTCAACATTTGTAATTATATTTTTTGATGTTGAATAGTTTAAGTTATCAATTTTTGATGCATCGTAATTTTCCCATCCTGTAGCAATAACTACAGAACTAACTTCTAAATTAAAAACTTCTTCTTTTGCAGATAAATCAATAGCATTATACTCGCAAACTTCAACACACTTATTGCAGGATTCTTTTTTGCAATATTCATCATCAATACTGAACTTATAGGGAAAAGCCATTTCGTGAGGTAAATAAATTGCTTTTGTTTTGGTAAATCCATAGTTGAACTCATCTGGTCTTTCTTCGGGGCAAGCATCAAGGCATTTTCCACATGCTGTACAATTATTTTTTACATACTGTGGTGTAGATTTTAGTTCTACTTTAAAATCACCTTTTTCTCCTGATATTTTCTGTACTTCAGTTGAAGTATAATATTTGATCCTGGGATTTTGTTTTATTCTACGAAAGTTAATTTCCAGTCCACAAGTTGGCGGGCAAAGTTTCGGAAAATAATTATTAAACTTAACAACATTTCCACCCAAATATGGATTTTTCTCGATAAGAATAACTTCTTTTCCTACTTCAGCAATTTCAACAGCAGTTGTTACACCGCTCATACCACCGCCTATAACAAGAATTGGTTTATTCATCTTTAGAATTTTTAAAAAAGCACCAAAAAACAATTTACAAATTCCAAATAATTTACAAATTCAAATTTACAATATCCAAAATCAAGAATTTGAATATTGAGTATTGGAGCTTAATTGTAATTTGTTATTTGGGATTTGGAATTTCATATTATGTAAGTTCTTTTATTTCTCTTTTTATCATTTCCCACTCACCTGTTTCCGGATCCCATTTACAGTTAGCAAAAGCTTTCCATTCTTCCTTCATTGTAGGATGATCGGTTCGGAAATAATATCCCGGCCATCTGGTTTCTTCACGAAATAACATAGTTCTGATATGCGATTCTGCTTGCCATAAACGATGAATATTCTCCCAACAACGCATTAATTCATTTGTATCTTTAGCTGCAAGTTTTTCAGAATCTTCTTTCATAAATTCTAAAAACTCAAGACCTTTTTCAAGCAATGCTTTTGATGTTTTAAAATGGACTGATGCTCCACCGGCATATTCATCCATAATTTTTTGTAAGCGGAACATAAACATTTTTGGCTTGATGAAATTTGGATTTACATCTTCATCATTAGCGTAATCTTTATGTTCTTCAAAAGTTGCAAGTGGTTGTAAAATTTTTTCTTTTAATTCTTTGATTTTTTCATTATCAATATTTGCTGAATCAGGATTATCAACAATAAATGCTAAGGCAGCTTTAGCAGCAATCCGGCCTTCGGTAAACGAACCGGATGAGAATTTATGAGATGAAGCTCCTGAAGCATCACCTGCAGCAAATAAACCTTTTATGGTTGTCATATTATCATATCCCCAGTGATAATCATCTGATGGAGATAGGTCTTTAGGTCCGCTAACCCATGCACCTGAAGCTCCGGAGTGCGAGCTGATAAAATACGGCTCACAAGCAGAAATTTCCGATGGAGTTTCTTCGGGCGAAACATTATGTGAAGCCCAGTTTAATGCCTGACTGATAGTCATGTCTAAAAAGTCTTCCCATGCTTCTGATTCCAACTCTTTCATTTTTCTTTTTGCTTCTTTTTCATCAGTGATATCAGCCATTAACTCTTTAATTGCCTCATCTGTTTTCATGTAAATCGGACCATTTCCTGCTTCCAGTTCCTGAAGCATTAGGTAATTTCTAAGATTAGTAGGTGTTGGTTTTGATGTTCCGTACGGAGCCCAGTTTTCAAGTTCAGCAGCACGGGTTTCCATATAATCTTCACCTTTGGCATTGGTAGCTTTTGCTTTGAATAATAAGAACCATGCACCAACAGGGCCATATGAATCTTTAAAACGAACAGGAACAAAACGTACTTCCTGACAGGTCATTTCGGCACCTGCTTTAAGTGTAAAATAAGTACTCGCTCCGGAATTAAACGGAGGATACCACGATCTGCCTAAACCTTCGCCAATCGAACGAGGACGGAAAATATGCACTGCCCCACCCATAACATCCAGTACAGCATTTGCTTTAAATATGTAAAATTTATTTTCGCGAACACTGAAACCTGCTGCACCAACACAACGATCTCCATCCATTATTGGCTCAGTAATAAATATTCTTTCGTAATATTCGCCATTTTCACCAAGTTCTTTTAGTGCATTTTTTGCAGCTTCAGAAACAATATTTTTATACTATTCACCATGAATCATGATTTGCCATCGGCCTTCGTTTACATAATTCCCTTCTTCATCTTTCCAAATTGGTAAACCCCATTTTTCGAAAAGGTGAACTGATGAATCAACATGGCGGGCAATGTTGGCAACCAAATCGTCGCGGGTAATTCCCATTAAATCATTTTTAACGTAGTTCACATAATCTTCTATTGTGTTTTTACCGTTTTTTAATCCTAAGTAAAGATTTATGGCAGAAAGTCCCATTGCAACAGCACCGCTACGTTCCATAGCTGCTTTATCAACAAGTGTTACCTTCAGCTTATGTTGTTTTGCCCAGTGTGCTGCTTCAAAAGCAGCTCCGCAAGCTGCCATTCCACCACCAAGAATTAATAAATCAGTTTCTATAATTATGGTTTCAAAGTTGTCAGTTATCATGATTTTATTTTTAAATAACAATACACAAATTACAAATAGCAATTAATATTCAATTTTAAAATATCAAAATCCAAAATTCTATTTAGATTTTTCGATAATGGATGAAAATATTTTTTTGAGTTCAACTGCTTCTTGATATAATATTTTTAAATCTTCATTATTATTTTCATAAGTAGAATCATTTATTAATCTGAGCCAATATGCACTTTCCTTTGCTTCTTTTCGGCAAATCTTAATTCTATGCACAAAATCTTTTTTGCTGAATGATTCGTTTGCTTCAATATAATTAGCACCAACTGACCCAGATGATCTTATTAATTGTCTGATGTCATCTTCATTAAAGAAATATTTTTTTACTTTTTTCATTTCCTGCCTAACATTCTTTGCAAAAAGATAAGTTCTTTCTTCAAGATCATACACAGGTTTGTTATTTGATGAATTGGTCATTGAATATTATTTGATATTTGGGATTTGTATTTTGGAATTTTATTTCTCAAAAAGATCAGTTCCTAATGAATCAGGTTCGGTCCTTAGCAGTGGACTTTTTAAATCGTCAGTTCCTGTTTCCATACCGGATTTTGGATCAATGCTTCCTTCAGGAGTAGTTCTTATAGGGAATTTAAATCGTTTAATTTTTTTATTCCGGAATTTTACCGACCACATTATTGAGTCGGTACTACGTAAAGGTTGAACCACTGCACCTAATGGCATAAAATCGGCATATCCGCGGATTTCTATTGCCTGGGTAGGGCATATTTTAACACAACTATAACATTCCCAGCACATATCCACAGCACGGTTATATGCTTTGTTTTTTATTTTATCTAAAACCATTAAATCGTTCGGACAAATATACTGGCAGGCAGTTTTATCTAAAGCCTTGCAGCCATCACACTTTTCACTTATTACGAAGCTGGGCATAATTTAGGTTGTTTTTAAGGTTAGAACACAAACATAATAAAATTATTCAATTATAATAAGGCTTTGCTGATGATCGATTTTTAACGACATTAATGTTGATATTAAAGTTTTGAAAATCAATATTTAATAATAAATTTTCAGACTCCGGTGTTGAAAAAACCCACTTATTTAAAATGAATATAAAGTATCTGATTTTATTATGTTAGAGGAAAGTGTAAATTAAAATTCAGGTTCGGGTAAAGGGAGTGTAAAGAAAAATGTACTTCCTTTATCGGGATCACTTTTCACCCATAATTTACCACCATTTTTCTCAACAAACTCTTTGCAAAGTATTAATCCTAGTCCGGTACCTTTTTCTCTTTCAGTACCAATGGTAGAAAAGCTTTCGTCTATTTTAAAAATGTTAGCGATATTTTCTTCACTTATGCCTATTCCGGAATCCGATACACTTATTTCGCAAACTTTATTATCGCTATAAGTTTTTATATTTATATTACCGCCCTGGTTTGTATATTTAATGGCATTTGAAATTAAGTTTCGAATAATGGTTCTAACCATATTTTTATCTGCAAATGCAGAAAGATCTTTATCAAATTCCGAATATATCTGAATGTTTTTGTTTCGGGCAGTAGATTCCAATAAATCAATATTTTCATCAACTAATTTATTGACAGGAATTTTCTCAGGATTGAATTTTAGAATACCAGTTTGTGATCTTGACCAATCTAATAAATTCTCGAGTAAGTTATATGCAAGTTTTGAGCTTTGGTGTATAATATTAACAAATTGTTCAATTTTTGATTTATCGTATTTTTCTATATTAAGGGCAAGTAACTGAGTAAAACCCATTAAATCGTTAAAAGGATTTTTTAAATCGTGTGCTATGATAGAAAAAAATTTATCTTTTGTTGCATTCAACTCTCGTAATCTTTGTTCCGATTTTATAAGTGTTTGTTCTGCTTTTTGCTGTAGTGTAATATCATTGAATACACAATGCGTCCTGTAGAATTGTTTAGTATCTGAATATTCAACTTTGCCGTGATAATTTGTATAGATAACAGAACCGTCTTTTTTAAATAAATCAAACTGAATATTACTGATCTCTCCCTTTTTTATGAAAATATTAAATACTTTTTTGAATCTTTTCTGATTGTCTGCTGATAAAAGGCTTGTAAAATTTTTCCCAATGATTTCTTCTTTTGAATAACCCAATAGTTCAAGCCAGGCAGGATTAACATCTATAATTATCCCTTTCTCGTCGAGTGATTGATAAGGTATAGGGAAGTTTTGAAAAATTTGTCTAAAATGTTTTTCCTGTGAGCTTAACTTTTTATATTTTTTTTCTTTTTCGGTAATATCAATGGCAATACATCTTAATTCAACGATTTCTCCATTCTCCTTAATATGGTTATTATATATCTCTAAAATTAATTCTTCTTTAGCTTTGTTAAAAATTCTATAACTATTTCCGGAAATATGAGTGCCTTCAAAATTTTTATTGATATCATTTTCAACTTTCTCTATGTCGTTAGGGATTACAAAGTCTTTTAATGAAGATTTATTATTAATTAATTCGCTTTTACTATAACCCAGAATTTTCTCACATGCTTGATTTAGAAATTTAATATTTAGATTTTTATCAATTTCGAATACTATTTCTGGTAGTAAATCTAAAAAATCAATTTGATTAAAACTCTGCTCTTCTTCCATTTTTATCTCATTACATTAAATCAAGCGTTCTTCTTCTCAAAAGGTTTACTGTAAAACGAAATATTTCAAAAACAATTTTAACAGATAGATTTTTAAAATTATAAAAAGCAATATTTATTTCGAAATTTTAGATCTTTATTTTTTTAACAATTCAAAGAAAATTAAAGACGTATTGATATTACTGAACTCTGAGCAATTCTATTTTAAGAATATTTTTGGTGATATCTGTTATTTTAAACCTTTCATCGATTCGATAGCCTAAAATCCAAATAATTTTATTCCCACTTTCCAGAATCCAGGTATTTTCCTTATCTGATAATGAAAGTTTACTATCAATAAAAAAATCACTAACTTTTTTTAAGTTTTTCATTCCCAGTGGCATAAAATAATCGCCTTTTTCCCACTTTCTTAATACAATCGGGAATTCTATTTTATCTAAATCAAACAAGCCAATTTGATTGTCGTTAATAATTTCAAAATCTTTGTTTAACTCAAATTTTGAAAAAAATAATTTAACCGGAAACTCGAATTCCTTTGTATCAACATTTATATAATAATGTTTTTTATTGATTGAAGATATTTCCTCAATAATCAGATCGGTTCTGTCTTTAATTAATCTATAAGTTGGTGAAAAAAACTGTTTTCCCGATATTCCATCGAGCGATTCAATAATATCAGTTACCTGTGAACCGGAAAATCCAAATGGTTTTAAAATTTCATATAGAAAGATCGAAAGAGGGTATAATTGTTTTAATTTTTCAAGATTCAATAATATTTTTTGATTCTCTTCTCTAACAATTGATTCACGGGTTTTAGAAATACTATCTAAATAAATTTTTTCTGTATCTTTTAATCTTGAAATATTTTCAATAATAGTTTCTCGAAAATTGGGATTGATTTTTTCAAACAATGGAATTATCTCATGTCTGATTAGATTCCTGCTATATTTTACTGCGCTATTTGATGAATCTTCTCTATATTCAAAATTGTTTTTGTTTAGATATTCCACTATTACATTTCTTGAAGCGAAAAGCAATGGTCTTATAATTTTTCCTGATTTCGATTTAATTCCTGTAAAGCCTTTTATGCCAGAACCACGTGTAAGATTAATTAGAAATGTCTCAATAACATCATCTTTGTTATGAGCTATTGCAATATAATTATAGTCATATTTGCTTCTAATCTCTTCGAACCAGTCGTATCGTAAATCTCTTGCAGCCATTTGTATTGATATTCCCTCGTCTTCAGCAATTTCTTTTGTTTCGAAACGTGTTGAGAAGAACGGAATATCATATTCATTAGCAAGGTTTCTGACAAATATTTCATCTTGCTCCGATTCATCACCCCGTAATTGGAAATTACAGTGAGCAATACCGATTGGAAACTCCAATTGCCTGAAAAGGTGAAACATGCAAATAGAGTCGATACCTCCACTTATCCCCAATAGAATTCGATCTGTATTATTACACAGCCTATTGGAATCAATAAATATTTGAAAATCTGATTGCATAAAAATTAAATAAGTACTTTCATCATTGCTTCTGCTTTAACCATACATTCTTCATATTCCTTTTCAGGATC
>DAOWML010000196.1 GCA_030643125.1 Bacteroidales bacterium | reverse complement strand
TCTGAAGCTTGCGATATTAATTCAGCAATACTTAGCATTCCTGTTGTTCCCGATGCATTATCATCAGCTCCGTAATTTATTTCGTAATTATAATTTCGTCCGATATGATCGTAGTGTGCCCCAATTATTATATTTTCATTACTTAAATCGCTATCTATATATCCAATTACATTTTCTGTTTTAAGTGTATCAATTTTAGGATCGAAATATACTTTATATGAGAAATCTGCAGGTTTTATGGGAAGCAAAGTATTTTTTTCTGATTTTTTATTTGATTTGGTAATTTTCTTTAATTCCTTAAAATCTTTTATAAACAAACCTGCGGCAATATTCTCAGGAACAAACAAGATTTTGATATTTTTTTCTGATTCTATTTTTAAATTTGGGATAAGTTTATTTTGGTCCAGCAATTTATTAAAGTCATTTTTGTTTCTGTGATTTGTAACAAAATAATGATAATAATAAAAAAGTTCCTTGAATGATTTTAGATCAGTTATAACTTCTTCAAATTTATTTTCATCAAGTTTTTTTCCAAATGGCAAACCAACAACAAATGTGTTAACGGAATAGGAATTTGATATTGCTTCCGCTTTATCTATAGCATTTTTTACACTTTCCGATAAAAAGAATATGCTTTTGTTATCTATATCAAGGTTTATCAGGTCGTTTTTATTTGCAAATCCTGCGAAAACAATTTCCCCTGAAATGCTATCTAAAATGCTTCGATTACCAAAATATATAGGAATCCTGTAAACAAGTTTATTATAATATATTTTAGATTCACCAGTTTGATATTTATAAAGGTTAAATTTTTGGTAATATGGATTTTTGGAATCAGATTTGTAAGGCTTTAATCCGTATTTAGAAAATTCGTTGGCAATATATCGGGCAGCAAGTTTCTGTCCGTGTTTCCCGGTATTTCGGCCTTCCATACTTTCTGAGGCTAAGGTATCAACATGTGTTCTTATGCTTTTTATTGTTATCTGATTTAAATATACATTTAAATCAACTTGTGCAAAGCAAACAAAGCTGATTGAAATTAAAATAGATATTAAAAATATCCTGATCTTCATGTTCGAATTATTATTTTATGATTATCCGCATTCATTCCTAATTCTAAGTAGAAACTCTATTGTCATTCCGCACTTGATGCGGAATCTACCAAACTTACTTATAGATTCCTGCATTATTCGCTTCGCTCATGAGAGAAGTTCGCAGGAATGACGGGCGGTATAATTATTTTTAGGTATAATAATGGATATTTATATATTATTTAATTAATTTTCTTAAAATCAAGGTTCTTGAAATGAAAGTCGCTGCTGGGTAAATCAATTTTGAAACCTGTTACTTTATTCGATTCATCAATTTCAAATTTTATTAATCCATAAGGCAGGAACGGATCTTTAAACACAATTTTAAAAGTATTTTCGTTCCAATATTCCAGCTTGCTTGTAAATACTTTTTTAGCAGGTAGTAAAGTACAAATTAGCTCGTTATTTTCAAGCTTGATTTCAGCATTACCATACATTTTATCATTAAATGTACCGGTAAAATTTTCAATTGGTAGTGTAGGTTTTATATCAGTATTTTTTGTAGATAATCTTTTATCACAAAATTCTTTTTCTGCAATACCAGATTCCATCTTTTTAATTAGATAATAATCAACCCAATCTGTAGTGTAATGTTCGGTTGCAATATCTACAATTGAATAAAACAAAGCATTATTACCATATAAATCGAATCCATTATTTAATATTATAACAGCCATATTTTCTTCTGGGATTAAGGCTACTTTGCTAATGTATCCGGGCATTCCACCGTTATGTTCAATAATCTTACGACCGTTGTAATCGTAGGTACTCCATCCTAAAGCATAATTTCTGAAATGTATACCAAAACTTTCTTTTTCCTCAGAAACCGGTAAAATGGTTTGTGCTGCCGTTAATGTCCTTATTATTTCTGGTGAAAGAATTTCTTCATTTTTCGATTTGCCATTATTTAATAACATGGATGCCCAATTACCTAAATCTCCCGGGCTTGACCAAATAGATATAGCGGGTTTTGTGGCTTGAAAATAATGTACCCCTAAAACAGAATCCTGGTAATGAGGGAAAGCAATATTTTCGGTTCCATCAAACTGGTTGCTTGATGTTCTGGAATCGCTCATTTCAAGAGGGTCAAAGAAATTTTGTTTTATAAAACTTTCCCATGTTTGCCCCGTAACAGACTCAATAATTTCACCTGCAATCATATACATATTGTTTTGATATCCAAACCTGGTACGAAAATCATTAATAACAGGCAAATATCGCATTCGTTCAATTACTTCACTATTTGTATAAGTAGTATTATACCATAATAAATCTCCGTAGAATGTTCCTAATCCTGTGTGGTGCGATAAAATATCTGTAATAGTTAAGTTTTTAGTAATATATTCATCTGAAAGTTTAAAATTTGGAATATAGTTAATAACCTTATCATCCCACGATAATAAACCTTCCTGAACCAATTTCCCAATACCTGCCGATGTAAAAGCTTTAGTACACGAAGCGATATTAAAAATATCATTATTATCTAAAAAGTCAATATTATGTGCATTCTTATATCCAAGAGCTTTTTGATAAATAATCTCCCCGTCTTTAATAATTGCCATACTCAAACCTGTGGGGCGAAATTCATCGAAAACTTTTTGAGTTATTCGATCAAACTTTTGTAAATTGTTCTCTTCCTTTTGCAGAAACAGTATAATAGGAATTGCAATCACAAGGATTAAAGGAATTACAAATTTTACGATATTTTTCATTTTGTTTGAAATTTATAAATGATAAAGCGGATTAAATTTAAGAATTAATAAGTAAATGTCAATTTTGAATAAAACCTGATTTTTATTTTAGCCATTCTAATGCAGCTTCTTTCGTAGTAAATACTTTATGAGAATAATTGTTATACTTCTGTTCGACTTCTAATAAAATAGAATATGCTGTTTCCTTAGGCTTTGAGTGCAAAAATGCATCCATAATGAGCTCATACTTGGTAAGATTTTGTTTTAGCGCTTTTGTAAGTTCAGGTATAGAGCCAGGACTAATATTGTAATTCACATTTCTGGCATCGGTTAATATTTTCAGTTTTCTTGGAAGCGTATTATTTTCTGATATAAATCGACCATGATTAATAATATCTTCAGTATTTATAACTCCCTCATATTTAACTTCTAAAATTTGAAGTTCTGTGTTAAAGTTAAATTTTATCATATCGTTCTTATTTAGAACTTAAATGTTTATCTATTATTTTAAGCAATTTCTCTGTTCCAAGTGGTTTGGAGATAAAATCATTAGCACCGGCATCTAAACTTAAGTTTCTGTCTTCGGGCATTGAATAAGCCGACTGAACTATAATAGGAATTTTATCTTTATATTTTCGAATTTCTCGTATTGCTTCCAATCCATCCATTTCGGGCATTTTAATATCCATTAAAATTAGATCTATTTTATTGTTGCTTTGGCAGATATCAATAGCTTGCTTACCCGTTTTTGCCCATAAAATTTCGGCAGACATTTTTCTAATAATCATATCGAGAAATCTAAAATTGCTTTCTTCATCTTCAGCAATAAGAATAGTTTTATTGTTCCAGTTGAATTTCGAAGCAGGTTTCTTTATTTGTGGTTTTGCTTTAGTTTCGATACCAATTGGTTTATACGGTATGGTAAAATAAAATATTGATCCTTTATTTAATTCAGATTCAACCCATATTTTACCACCCATTAATTCCACTAAACTTTTTGTTATAGTTAAACCCAGGCCTGTTCCTCGATATATTTTCTTTTTGTTATCTTCAATTTTAGTAAATATCGAAAATATTTGTTTTTGTTGCTCAACAGACATTCCTATTCCAGTATCTTTAACAAAAAACAGAATCTGATTTTCAGATTTTATTTTATCTAGTTTATATCCAAACTCAATAATTCCTTTTTCAGTAAACTTTATGGCATTGCTTATAAGATTTTTAAGTATTTGTGGAAGTCTGTATGGGTCTGATATTATTTCAAGAGGATTAAATAAATGTTCCTCACTAACTTTAATTGATACTAGATCGTTAGATTGAATAACATCTTCGAAGTCCATTAGTATGTCATTAAAAATCTGGTTAACCGAACAGTTTTTTTCTTTTATTTCAAGTTGTTCAGATTCTATTTTGGAAATATCAATGATGTTATCAATAAGGTCAAGAAGAGTATTACTACTTTTCTTAATTAATATAGTTAGTTCTTGTTTATTATCTTTTTCTATTTCATCATCATTTATAAGATTTGAAAATCCTATGATTGCATTCATAGGTGTACGAATCTCATGTGACATATTAGCTAAAAAAGCTGATTTTAATCGATCCGATTCTTCTGCTTTATTCTTGGCAATTTCTAAGTCAGCAGTGCGCTCCCGAACTAATCCTTCAAGTTTATTATGCTGATTTTCAAGTTCTTCATTTGTTTTTTTAAGGTTTTCAGCTTGAGATTTCAGTTCTTCTTTTTGTTGAGATATTTCATTTGTTCTTTTCGTTACTTTTACTTCTAAAATCTTTTTAACGCGGATTAATTGTATAGTTCTTGACCTGATATATGCAAGAATAATTAAAATTATTAAAACAATTATCAAAATAACAAACCATAGTGTTTTATAAAAAGGAGGGATTACTTTTATTTTTAGCTCGGTAGGATTTTCGTTCCATATTTTATCGTTATTACTTCCTTTTACTTTAAATGTATATATTCCGGGATCAAGATTAGTATATGTAGCAGTTCTATTACTTGACGCTTCTATCCAGTCTTCATCTAAACCTTCAAGCATGTATTTATATTGATTTTGTTGGGGAATAGTATAATCTAAAGCAGCAAATTCAATAGTG
>DAOWML010000132.1 GCA_030643125.1 Bacteroidales bacterium | reverse complement strand
TTTTTTTATCAGTATTAATTTTTATCCCAAACCAATGCGGCAGCACCTAAAATTGCAGCGTCATTTTCTGAAAGGGCAGAAGGTTTTAATTCGATTTTGTTTTTATAAATTTTGAGTAAGTACTCTTCCATGTATTTTTTAACCGGCTTAAAAATTAAATCACCGGCATTTGCTAATCCTCCAAATAAGAAAATAACTTTAGGACTGGTAATTGCAACAGCATTGGCTAACATAACACCTAAAACATAACCGGTATAATCAAAAGCTTTTTTGGCAATCGGATCTCTTTCTAAAGCAGCTTTGTAAATCATTTCACTTGAGATTTCATCTAACGAAACTTTTCTTAGTATACTTGGTTCTTCCGATTCGGAAAGTAGTTCTTTTACTGTTCGAACAATTCCGGATGCCGATGCATATGTTTCCAAACAACCTTTTCGGCCACAGTTACACAGACGGCCATTTGGATCAAAAATAGTGTGTCCAAGCTCACCGGCAAATCCATCATGACCGAGAATCATTTTCCCATTTGCAACAAAACCACTTCCAAGTCCTGTTCCTAAGGTAATCATTAGAAAGTCTTTAAGGTGTTTTGCGCTTCCGTAAATCATTTCTCCCATAGCGGCAGCATTAGCATCATTAGTTAATAAAACCGGGAGTCCGATTTTATTGCTAATTATATCTGCCAAAGGAATTACACCTTTCCAGTTAAGATTTGGAGCAAACTCAATAGTTCCATTGTAATAATTACCATTCGGAGCTCCAATTCCTACACCTACAAGCTGAAACTCAGTACTCAATCCTGCCAGGGAGTGATTTATTCTTTCAGAAAGATAATCAACAAAATCATTAACATCTTCAAGATCCTTTATTGGGAACGATTCTTTTAATTTTACAACACCGTCTTGAGTTACAACTCCATATGAAACATTAGTGCCGCCAATATCAATACCTATTGCTAGTTTTTGCATGAAAATAGTTTAAAATTTCAGAACAAGTAAAATAATAAATTGAAATCAATATAAACAAATTTTCATTTGATTTATTTTTTGGCAACATATTTGATTAATATTTCATAATTTTAATGAAAATTTTAAAACCCTGATTATGAAAAGATTTATTCTCCCGGTCGTTATTTTCTCATCTTTCTTTATATTTATTCCTAATGTAAATGCACAGAAAAAAGTTAAAGAAATTAAAATTACTGAGGCGCAAGGAGTTGCTATTGGTGCGGATAATGAGACAATTGCTCAGGTAACTCAACGAGCAATAGATGAAGCAAAAGTTGAGGCATTAAAACAAGCAGGAGTTTCAGAGAACATAGCTTCTTATAGTGATTTCTTTCAATCTGAGGAGAATGAAAAGTATGAAGAGCTTTTTACATCAGATATATTATCTGATATTCGAGGATCAGTAAAAAATATCGAAATTCTAGATACAAAAAAATCTTTTGATGATTTTGGGCATTTAAAAGTGGTGGTTGTAATTAATTGTACTGTTGTAAAGTATTTAACGATAAAAGATATTGGATTTGATGTATGGATTGATGGTGTGGGAATGTTTTATCCCAATGATACTGGTTTGAAATTTATACTAAAACCTTCAAAGGATGCTTACGTTAAGATTTTTATTTTTAGTGAAACAGAAGCTTATAGGTTGTTTCCTAACAAATATGAAAACTCATATTTACTAAATGCTAATCAACAATACTATTTTCCTTCGGAAACTATGGATTATACATTGTATACTGATAGAAAATCAGAAATACACAGAATGGTAATGGTATTTATGAAAGAAGATATTCCTTATTTTAACGATGTTGAATATAAAAAAATCATTGACTGGATATTTTCAATTCCTCCTGATATGCGTGTTATTAAATCGTTTGGGTTTAGTGTTGTAAACGAGGATAAAATGAAAGAAGATTAGTTTTATTTAGTTATCTGTCATTCCCGCGTAGGCGGGAATCTATATTTTATGTTGAGATTCCTGACCTCCGTTTTACTTCGTCAGGAATGACAATTGTTATTAATATCAGTACACTATTGTTTTCTAATCAGCATTAAGCCATCCCGTAAAGGCAGAATCACTTTTTCAACCCTGTTGTCATTTTTAATAAATTCATTGAATTCGAAAATGCCTTTTGTGTATTCGTCATCTGGCGATTCCAAATCAATAACTTTGCCGCTCCATAGTACATTGTCAGCAAGAATAAATCCTCCAGGTTTTACATAATCAAAAACGATATTATAATATTCAAGATATTCTCTTTTATCGGCATCAATAAAAACCAGATCGAATTGTTCGTTAATTTCAGGGATTATATTTCGGGTATCACCAAAATGAAGTTTTACCTTATTTTCAATTTGGCTTTTGTAAAATACTTTCGTATTATATCTTCTAATTCGTCATTTATTTCAATAGTGTAAAGAATCCCATTTTTTTTTAATCCTTTAGCTAAGCAAATTGCTGAGTAACCGGTGTAAGTACCTAATTCAAGAATTTTTTCAGGATTAATCATTTTACTAATCATCTCAAGAACTTTCCCCTGCAAATGACCGGAAAGCATTCTGGGACGAAGAATTTTTAAATTCGTTTCGCGATCTAATTCAGCTAATATTGGGTCTTCCTCGTCGGAGTGATTTAATATGTACTCTTCGATATTGTAAAGGGGATTTGACATTTTTGTTACTTGTTTGTTGTCATTCCTGCGCAGGCAGGAATCTATAAAAAAAGAGATTCCTGTTCCGATAGTTATCGGAATTGCCCGGAATGACATACTTTATAAAAAATTATTGATAAATCAACATCGACATTTTATTAATATCCAGAACCTCATTGGCAATTTCCTGAATATTGTCAACTGTTACAGCTTCAATTTTTTCTTTTATTTTATCTAAATCATCAACCTTGTTAAAAAGCATAAAGCTTTTACCAATAGCCAACATTAAATTGGCATTATTTTCCGAGCTAATAGCAATCTGTCCAAACAACTGGCGTTTAGCTTTTTTTAGCTGTACTATTCCAAGCTTTTTAGTCCGTAGTGATTCAAATTCTTTTTTAACCAGTTTTATACACTTGTTGAAATTTTCCTTATCGGCACCAAAATAAACAGAAAATATCCCGGTGTCGGAATACGCAGAGTAATTCGATTCCACATGATAAGCATAACCATATTTTTCGCGAAGCAAAAGACTTAAGCGCGAATTTAATCCCGGTCCGCCCAGCATATTGTCCAGTAAAATCATGGCAATCTTTTTTTTGTCATGGGCATTATATGCTATATTCCCAATAATGCAATGTGTCTGGTGCGTATTCTTTTTAATGGTTTTTGTTTCAGTTATATAACTGTCTATCTGAGTTCTTTTATTTGTTCTTAGATTAGGCTCAATTTGTCCGAAATATTTATTAGCCAGTTTTTTAAGTTTTGTAAATGAAATATCACCTACAGAGCAAAAAACCATTTCATTAGTATGATAATTTTTCGAAATAAACGATTCTATATCTTTTTTAGTAAAGCGTCGTAAATCTTTTGGACTACCTAAAATATTATTTCCTAATGGCTGGTTTTTAAAAATCAGTTCTTCAAATTCATCAAAAATAAGCTCTGCAGGGTCATCTTTGTACGAATTGATTTCTTCAATAATAACTTCTTTCTCGCGTGTAATTTCTTTGCCCGGAAAAACAGAATTAAACGTTATATCTGAAATAAGCTCCATAGCACGCTCATAATCATTTTTTAGGAATGAAGTATGAATCACTGTTTCTTCCTTTGTAGTATAAGCATTAATTTCTCCACCAACATCTTCTAATCGACTTAAAATATGATAAGCTTTTCGTTTTTTAGTTCCTTTAAATATAGCATGCTCAATAAAATGAGCCATACCGTGCTCATGATCTTCCTCGTCGCGCGATCCTGCATTTATAATTAAACCACAATGCCCAACTGCCGATTTAGATTGTAAATGAATGATTCGTATTCCGTTCTCCAGTGTATAACTCTCGTAATCCATCTCCGTAATTATATCTGCTGCAAAAGTATAAAAAACTAGCAATCAAAATACTAAAACAGGTAAAGTTTTACCGATTTTAGGATTTTTTAAAAATTGAGAAAAAATATTTTGTAAAAGGAATTTTTCACTTATATTTGCACCGCTAATGAGCAAAAAGGTACCATAGCTCAGTTGGTAGAGCAACGGACTGAAAATCCGTGTGTCCCTGGTTCAATTCCAGGTGGTACCACAGAGAGCTCCGAATTTTCGGAGCTCTTTTTTTATGTTTGTTTTTTGTCATTCCCGCATAGGCGGGAATCTTTAAAGTGTGTTTCAAAATTTACTAACCATGTAATCTATTCATTTCTTTTCCATTGATGAGAAGAAACGAACCAAAGAACTTTTCTCACGACTGAAAGGAGTAAAAATCTAGACAAAACGAACCCTCTGCAGAGCGCTTTGTTTTGCAATCCCGTAAAAAGTTTCATGTAACCGGAGTTCCAAAATATTCGAATAAATGGGAGTTATTAAAGTTTTATTCAGTTCAAAGCTTTAAAACGCGCAAGGTTTTATTTTGTAAATTTGGGTATTAACCAATTAAATTAAATAAAATGGACAAAGAAGAGTTTTACAAAACCATTCGTAGTAGCGCAGATGTGAAAAATATGGACATCCTGTTGGTTAACAAGGCAGGAGAATTGAGAAGCAGCGATAATTTGATTATAGATGCAGGAGTAAAGGAAAAAGATTTTTACTATGCCTTACAAAAAATACTTAAGTATCATAAAGAAGTGAGGGAAATAGTAATAAATGCAAGCAGCAATGACGGTCCTGATTTTATCAAAGCCGAAGAAACAAGTGCGTTTATTACTGAGGGAGGATTTCAAAAAGAATATGATGAATATTTAAATCAAACATACCTTGATAATAAGATAAAAATAAGAAGGGCTAAAATGCTACAATGGCAAATATGGATATTCTGGCCATTATTTGGAATTTCAATTTTAAGCCTACTTTTTTCTTTATATACATTATTTTTTAAATAGTATTTTCCAGATCAAAATATTTGCCGTACTTTTCGAGGACTTCTTCGCGAATTTTGTACTGACGAGTGGCTCTTGGTCAACGTACAATAAATTAAAAAAGCCCTGATTTAACAGGGCTTAAAATATAAAATGAAATTATTTTGCTTTTCGAATCAAAAACCGATCATACAAAAATAATAAAAACGAAGCTCCTATACCAATGCCGAGTAGTACAACCCAAATTCTTCCCGGATTATAACTTGTCCATAAATAATTTGTGAGTTCGGTTTGTGTCATGTTTAAAAGTTCTCCTGCTTTATTGTAAAGATCAGTTTGAGTAAATGTGTTCGAAATTTCCGGAACAGATAATCCTTTCGAAGCCAAATCATTTTGTAACAAAGTAACTTTATCTGACATTCTTCCATAAACTCCGCCGGAAATATACCCTGCTAAAAGATTTCCCAAAGTAACAGGTAAAAAAGACATTCCCATGTAAAGAGCTATTTTATCTTTTGGTGCAATTTTTCCTATATACTCGGTAATTTTAGGTGACCCGGACATTTCACCTACAGCAAATATAAATATTGATGCAATAATAAAAAACGGATTGTTTGTAAATAGAGTTAAAGACATGCCTATTGAACAAACAAAGAATCCTGTCATCATCGATGTCAAAGGTTTCCATTTCATAATGATTGTTGAAACAATAATCTGGAACATGATAATATACATTGCATCAATATTGGTAATGTATTCAGCCGCAATAGTTCCATCAGGCGAACCAATTTTTTCAATCAGCCATGGCCAAACCTTTTCAATTAAATTATATAATGAATGTGTGTCAACCCACTGATCAATAAATACAGGTAAAGTATAAAATAACTGATAATACATCGACCAGAATCCGGCAACTATTAAAAGGAAAATAATGAATTTATAATCGCTTAAAGCAACTCCAATATTTCTAAAAATCATTCTCATCGATTTCCAAAATGGCACTTCGGATGGTTTTCTTTCCGGTTCTTTATAAAAAAACAGAAAAGGAATATTTATTAAAATGAAAATGGCACTTAAATAAAATACGGTAGTATATGAAATTTTACTGAATTGTAAAGCAACAATAGGGCCGATAAATGCACCAACGTTCACCATCCAGTAATAAATCCCAAATCCGATGGATGATGTTGTATCATCGGTAGTTTTTGAAATAGTTGCAGTAATAATCGGTTTAAAAAGAGCTCCTCCGATTGCCACAAAAAGAAATATGGAGAAAAATGATGCAAAAGACTTACAGTGTGGCATTATTAAAAATCCAACTGCATAAATAATAAATGCCGAGAATAATATTTTTTTGTAACCATATCGGTCAGCAATTGCACCAGTAATTATTGGTAAAAAATAAAGTATAGCTGTGCCAATTCCCATTATCAAACCTTTTTCTTCCTGACTTAAACCAAGTGCGCCAACATCGGTCGATTTGGTCAGGTAGTTAGCTAATAGCATGTAAAATCCGTACCATGCCCAACGTTCAAATAGCTCCATTGAGTTGGCAATCCAGAATGTCCGCGGAAATTTTTTAAATACACTTACTTTATTTGACATCTTTAAACTTTTTAATTAACTGTTTGACAAATATGAATTATTAATTTAAAAAAACAACTAATATTTGACGGATTGAAAAATACTTGGTTTAATGGTTGTGTATTTTATTTATAATCAACGTGTTA
>DAOWML010000201.1 GCA_030643125.1 Bacteroidales bacterium | reverse complement strand
GTCTTCTACGGCAACAGGTCCATCATTTAATAAACTTCCATCCTGTAAAGATCTACCATCGGATTGTACTAAAGGAAATCGGTTTTGTTGTCCATCGGTAAAAAGTAAAACAATTTTTGTAGCGCCAATTGGGGTATTTCCTTCCAATTTGCTTTTAGCATCTTGCAATCCTAAACCCATAGCTGTTGCTCCACTAGGATCTTGAAGATTCATTAAGTAATTTATGGTATCGGAAACTAATTCAATGGCGTCATCCGGAGGGATTAATACAAAACCATCTTCAATAGGAATTCCGGGTTGCAAAACAGTAGTAATAAAATAAGTTAAAGCTATTGAATCGTCTTCTGTTTGTTCTAATTCTAATTGAGTTACAAACTCCCATACCGACTTTTTTAGTACTTCCCATCTTATTTCCGTTCCACCAGGTACTGGCCAATCCATACTCCCTGATCTGTCAAGCACTAATACAACTTTTACGGGAGAACGCAAAATTGGAATTCTGTACCTTTGCTGGTCTGAATCTCCATTAGAGGTATTAATAGTCTGAATATTAAAATCAATATAATTTTCACCACCAGAAGGTTCACATATTGTTGGCATGGTAATAGTTCCATCTGAAGAGCATGATATGCTTCCGGAAGTACATCCTCCGCTTGGTATAAAAATGAATGTTAAATTAGATCTGTCGGATTCGTTTACTAAGGGAATTTGAAAACTGTAACCGTCTTGCGCAGGTGTCAGGGTAATGATACAAGCTAAATCATCTAAGTCTTTGTAATCAGCACATGGTGCAGGTGTTGAGGGAACTTCTCCATCAGGATAATTAGCAGTAAGCCTACTAATTATTTGAGCATTAACATTAAGAGTAGAAATAAAAAAGAATAATAAAAAAAGAAATTTAATTCCTTTGTAAATAGGAATAGATTTAATCCAATTAAAAGTCAATTGTTTTTTCATAATTTAAAGTATTTGGGTTAATAAGCTGATTATATTAAAATGATGTTTGTAAATAGCAAGTTATAAATATTTTTTTAATAGAGAAGTTATTTTTTTAATCATGTTAATTATTACAAGATTGTAACGGATTGTGAGAATGTGAAAATGTAGGATATAAAAGGCGTTCACACCTAATTAAGATAAATTATAAATAAAGATTATGCAATTTAACTTGAATGATATTAAGTTTTTAACTAACTTGATCCATCTTATTTCAAAAAAATAAAAAAGACCTCGTATGTTTGTAAATATATTTATTAATATTTTAAAAATTATAATCATGAAAAAGATAACGCTTATTTTATTTTTTGTTGTATTAACCGGCATTACGGTTTTTGCACAAGTTCCTGAAAAAATTAACTACCAGGCTGTAATACGAAATTCTTCAGGCGAACTGGTAACCAATCAGGATGTAGGTATAAAAGTTAGTATTTTAGATGAGACTTCATCAGGGGATGTTCTTTATAGTGAAGAACATGCCGTTTCAACAAATGCTTACGGGCAGGTAGCAATAGAAATTGGAGACGGAACCGGAGCTACCAGTGATTTTGGTTCAATCGATTGGGGTATTAATGATAAATTTCTGAAACTGGAAGTTGATATTGAGGGTGGAACAAGTTATGTTCCAATCGGAACCTCACAGATGCTGTCAGTACCGTATGCATTTTATGCAAATTCAGCAAGTAATCTTGGAGACGAAAATGTTTATTCGCCTGCAACAGATACATTATTTGTAGTTAAAGATTACGATGGCAATGTTGTATTTGCAGTATTTCCCGATGGAGCTGCAGTGTATGTAAATGAAGAGGCAAAAGGTAAGGTAGGAGGTTTTGCAGTTAGCGGCCGAACATCAACAAAAGGAGTTGAAGAATATTTAAGAGTTACTCCGGACAGTACTCGTATTTATGTAAATGACTCATTAAGCATAAAAGGGAAAGTTGGAGGTTTTGCGGTAAGTGGAAGAAGCCCCGGAAAATCCAGTACAATACAGTTTTTAAACTTAACGCCCGATAATTATTTTATAGGACATAGAGCTGGAAACTCAATAACAACAGGTAGATATAATACATTTATCGGTTATGAAACAGGGGTCAATTCAACATGGGGTGATGGAAATATGTTTATTGGGTTTAATGCAGGGCATAGCAATGTTGATGGTCAACTAAATATATTTATCGGGAACGAAGTAGGTTATAGTTTTACTGGAGCCGTAGATGGTGAAGAAAATATCTTTATTGGAAATAACGCAGGACGTAATTGTACAACTACCGCTAATTCAATTTTTATTGGTACCAGGTCTGGGTATAATTGTGGAGCTTCTTATGGAAACACTTTTGTAGGTGACAGAACTGCTTCGATTGGAATTGCAGGTGATAATAATACGCTATTAGGTTCAGCAGCAGGATTTAGAATAAGTGGAGATGGAAATGTTTTTATTGGTGCATTTTCAGGAACCTCAATAGTATCAGGGAATTCAAATACATATGTTGGATATTCAACAGGTAGTAGTAGTACGGGTAGTGGAAATGTATTCATAGGTGCAGACGCTGGAGATGGTGAGTTAGGGTCAAATAAATTGTATATTGCAAATAATTCAACAACAACATTAATTTATGGTGATTTTTCTGCTAAAGAAGTACATATAGATGGTGATTTATATGCAGATAGTTATAACTCTTCTGACATAAAGTTAAAAACGAACTTAACAGAAATTAAATCCGGGTTAAGATTATTAACTTCTCTTACTGCATACTATTTTAATTGGAATGATTTAGCAAAAAAAGAGTTTAATTATTCAGATGATGAGCAGGTTGGAGTTTTAGCGCAAGATGTAGAAAAGGTTTTGCCTCAGTTGGTGGTTACTAATTATAGGGGTTATAAAGCAGTTGATTATTCTAAATTTTCTCCAATTATTATTGAAGCAATCAAAGAGCAACAATCCCAGATAGAAGATTTAAAATCTGAAAACGAAGACTTAAAGAATCGCCTAAGCGAAATCGAAAAACTACTAATGGCAAAATAGAATTTGAATATCACAAAGAGGCTGTCCAGAAAATAGTCTTTGCGAGCCTGCCTGACGCCTGCCTGACGCCTGCCTGACGGTAGTCAGAGTAGTCAGGGCAGCCAGGGCAGTCAGGAGCTCGAAATGACAAAGGATTATTAGAATATTAGGATATTTATTATTATTGTTGTCCGGTTAAATAATTTAATTTCGGACTAAAGTCCTTATTTTATAGTATTTTACTAACCCCAGGCTTAAGCCTGGGGTTAATGAAACATCTTGGTAAAATGGGCTTTAGCTCAAAGTTTATACACTTGATTCTTAGACGGTACGTAGTTTTGTTAAACTGAATTTACATTGACACTTATTTTAGTCGGACAGTAGTGATTTATTATATTTAATTAAAAACACCCAAGCCATAAAGGTCCTGGGTGTTTTATTTTAAGTACTATATATTGAGATGTTATGAAATTTTTATTTCTCTTGCCGGTTTTTCAACGGCTTCTTCTTTTTTAGGTAAAATAACCTGAAGTAAGCCATTTTTGTATATAGCGTTGATCTTTTCTGTATTAATCTTTGCAGATATTCTGAATGATCTGTTAAATAAGTTAAAATTGAATTCCTTCAAATTATAGTTTTCTTCGGAGTCCTCATCAACTGATTTATCAAGCGAAATAGTTAACAGATTTTTATCTAAGTCGATTTTAAAATCAGGTTTTTCAAATCCCGGTGCAGCAATTTCAACTCTAAAATCAAATTTTGATTCGATAATATTTGCAGGAGGAATTGCAATAAATTGATTTGTGTAAACTTTTTCTTCGTTAAACATTTCATCTACTAAATCTGAAAATGTTTTGTATCCATGAGTTCTGTTCATTTGAGATACTGGTCGGTTCATTCTTACTAGTGTCATAATTTTATAATTTTTATTATTTAGTTTAATTTACTTGTTATTTGATTTGACTATTTCAAATGCTATACCAATACAATAATTTGACTAAAATTGAAAAGGATATTCAATTATCATGTCATAATGACACAATAAAAATAATTTTACACGACACAATGACTGTATTTTATTTTAAAACGAAGAATTAATCAATAATTTAAGTTTTGATACATACGATTGTTATTTTTGTATCGTAATTTTAGAATATGAGAATTGATATTATAACCGTACTACCGGAATTACTAAAAAGTCCTTTGGATCATAGTATAATTAAGCGTGCTCAACAAAAAGGCTATGTTGAAATACATATTTATAACTTAAGAGATTATTCTACCAATAAACACAAGAATATTGACGATTATGCTTTTGGTGGCGAGGCTGGTATGGTTATGATGATTGAACCCATTGATCGTGCAATAACAGCTTTAAAAGCGGAAAGAGATTACGATGAGATAATTTATACGTCTCCCGATGGAATTAAATACAATCAGAAGGAAGCAAATAAGTTATCTGTTTTTGAAAATATCATCATCCTGTGCGGGCATTATAAAGGTATTGATCAACGTATTCGTGAACATATTATTACAAAAGAAATTTCTATTGGCGATTATGTGTTGACAGGAGGTGAATTAGCAGCAGCAATAATTGTAGATAGTGTTGTTCGATTAATTCCCGGTGTAATTTCCGATGAAACTTCAGCACTAACAGATTCTTTTCAGGATGATTTGTTGGCTTCGCCTGTTTATACTCGCCCGTCCGAATATAAAGGATGGAAAGTGCCAGATATACTTCTGTCAGGTAATCTTAAAGAAATTGATAAGTGGAAAGAGGAGCAGTCTATTGAGCGTACCAAACGTTTGAGGCCTGATTTACTTGATGAATAATTACATTATTTTCAT
>DAOWML010000043.1 GCA_030643125.1 Bacteroidales bacterium | reverse complement strand
GTTGCACTGGCAATTTTATCCAGTTTCTCTTCCCACTCGCTCATAAGAGCAATTTCCTGATTAGGAGTTTTAATAAAATATGTCCAGAACGGAAGATTCTCAATTAAAATTGCCGATAAATCACCATAAAAAGATTCATTATTTATCTTATTTATCTGGTGACTACCTCCGAGAGTTAATCCTTTTCCTTTAAACAAACCCGTTTCCGGGTAATTGTTTGTATATAAAGCCAGAACATCTTTCCCTCCCCGGAAATGTACGTCTTCAAGGGTTTCTTTGGAAACTGGTATAAATTTGCTTTTGTCATTTGTTGTACCGGAAGATTTTGCAAACCATTTTATATCTGTTGGCCATAATACATTTTGTTCACCTTTTAATAATCGATCGATATATGGTTTAAAATCTTCGTAAGAACGTACGGGTACTCTATCCTGGAACTTTTCTACACTATCTATCGATTTAAAATCATATTTTTCTCCAAATTCTGTCTTTTTAGCTATGTCTGTTAAATTAAAAAGCACCTCACGTTGGGCATCATAAGGATATTTTTTGAATAAATCGATTTGATATAATCGTTTAAAATTTAACCAGGTTACTATGGAATTAATAATCTGCATTTAGGATGTAGGATAAAAATTCAACAATTGGTAAAATACAAAACCAAATATAATCAATATTTAGTTTTATTAATAAATAATAAAATATGATTTAATAAAATTTGTTAATTAATGAAAAACCTCTTTAAAAACATCCAGAGATTTAATACTTTTTACACCTTCAATATGTAAAACATAATATTCAAGTATTTTTTCTAACAGTTGAATTCGTTCCTTATATCCCATTTTACAATCCTCATGCTGATCCTCTGAAAATTTAAGCATCTTGTTAAAAATTACGCTCTGATTTTTATCTAAACAAAAAGGATACATAGGTTTTATTTGCATAAAACTGCCTGCTTTTAAATCAAAATAGCAATTTGTTTCAGAATGATTATTATTTGGGAAGAAACCCAGGTACTTTGTTAAATGAATAAGAAAATAAATATGGAAACCAGACAATCCCTTTTCTTTTAAATCAAGCAATTGAATAGAATTAAACAAATATTCGAAAAGTTCATGATTTGGTTCTTGTTCCTGAATAGTTTTATACAAAATTTCAGCAATAAATATGGCTAAAGTGCTTTTTCTTAGATCGTAAGGCAAAGCACTAAAAACAAACGCATTTTGAATTTCTTTAAGCCTTTGAAGATCTCTTTTTGGTTTATGATAAACCTCCATATTTAGTAAAAAAAGAGGCTGAAAAATATTCGCTTTAATCTTAGCTTTTTTACTTCTAACTCCATTTATTATGTATGATTGTCTGCCAAAACTTTCTGTGTAAATAGTTGCAATTACACTTGTTTCGGAATATTTAATGTGATTTAAAACTATTCCCCTGGTTTTATACAGCATTTAATTAGCTTAACGTTCAATACAAAAATATCTAATCTTTTGCTTAAATTTTGATTTTAAATAAATAAAATATTAACCTGTTCCTCCCTTCTGATAATCAACAATAAATAATATTTAATCAAATAAACTTGACTTCGGGATTAAAAAGTGGTATATTATTTGCACTTTTGTTTAACCTTAACACTGTTTTATATAACTTTTTGATTGAAAAGAACTTAAATATTCATGTAATATGAAAACAAAAATACTAAGTCTAAGCATATTAATCTTGTTTTCTATAACAAGCGTAGCCCAGGTAAATAAATCTACAACTTTTATTAAACGAGGACATAAGATTCTTTGTTCGGCATATAGTCCTGATGGAAAATATATTGCTACAGGAGGTGTTGACGATAAAATTATTATATGGGATGCAAAAACCGGAAATATTATAAACGAACTTATTAACCGTGACTGGCCTTTAGCTCTAAAATTTACTCCCGATGCCCGATATCTGGTTTCAGCGGGTCGTACCGAAAGGGTTCGGGTTTGGGATTACAAAACGGGTAACATGGTTCGCGAAATGAAAGGTCATCGCGATCATATCCTTTCTTTAGATATTAGTCCTGATGGAAGATATATTGCCACAGGAAGTATTGACAAAATGGTAAAACTTTGGGATTTAAATCAAGGTATTTTTATTCGTAATTTAAAAGGTCATCGCGACCAGGTTTCGTCAGTTACTTTTAGTCCTGATGGAAAAAAACTTGCATCGTGTGGTGCAGATCAAACTATAAAAGAATGGAGTATCCCCGGAGGTACTGAAATTCGCACAATACCAAAGGCACACCATGGCTGGGTTAGAAATGTAGCATATAGTCCTAATGGACAAATACTGGCAAGTGGTGGTGATGATAAAAAGATAAATATTTGGAAAAATGGAATTTTACAAAAAAGCCTTCTTGGACATAAACATATATTACAATACATTACTTTTAGTGGTGATGGCCAATATTTATTAAGTGGAGGATACGACAAGTTCTTTATTCTTTGGGAAGTTAAAACCGGCAAAATGCTCCATGCTTCCGATAGACAAAGAGACAAAGTAATAGCCGCTAATTTTAGTCCTGATGGCAAAAGAATTATTACATCAGATTTTACTTATGATTTAAATATTTGGGATATATCTAACCTGGGGATTGCCGGCACACAATTCGTTCAGAAAACTTATACAGAAAAGAAACCTACTACGTATGTAGTCGAAACTAATGTACAGACAAAAACCGAGCCTGCAAAAACTCAATATACAGCTCCTGTTACTACATATTCAACTCCGGTTGTAGTCGCTCCTGCGATTATTGATGTTGATCAGATTAAATCTATGGGAATAAAACCTAATCCAAACCGATATGCCTTAATAGTTGGGAACGAAGATTACAGCTCATATCAAACAAACTTAAGATCGGAATCTGATGTTGATTTTGCTGAACGTGATGCCGAGATATTTAAACAATATGCAATTCATGTGTTGGGTATTCCTGAAGAAAATATCATTTTCAACACAAATGCAAGAGCTATTCAAATGCATCGTGATCTTAATAAAATTAACATGATTGCAAACGTTACTAATGGGAAAGCGGAAATTTTCTTTTATTACGCAGGACATGGGTTCCCTGATGAAAAAACACAAGAACCTCATTTAATCCCTGTAGATGTAAGTGGATCCGATCTTGAATTTGCATTAAAATTAAGCGATGTTTATGCCAAGTTAACTGAATATCCAACCTTGCGGGTTACCGTATTTTTAGATGCCTGTTTTAGTGGCGGTGCTCGTAATCAGGGATTAGTTGCGGCACGTGGTGTAAAAGTAAAACCCAAAGAAAATATTTTTAGAGGTAACATGGTTGTTTTCGCAGCAAGTAGTGGTGATCAGTCTTCGTTGCCGCATAAAGAAAAACAACATGGAATGTTTACCTATTATTTGCTTAAGAAGCTTCAGGATACAAAAGGAGATGTTACTTATAAAGAATTATCAGATTATTTGAAGGAACAAGTTGGCGTAAAATCTATTATGATTAATAACAAAGAACAAACTCCTGAAACTAATATTAGCGTTGACCTTAAAAATACATGGGGTAGTTTAAAAATAAATCCATAGCAATCATTACGAGAAGGTATGTGTTGGGCTATTTTATAAATAAAAGTTTGGTAATATGAGTTTTTGAACCATCCTCGTTTGAGCAGAATACCAGATAAACCCCTGTGCTAACTCTGCTCCCCGAAAAATTCTTACCATTCCATGTTGCCTGTCCTCCTTCGGCAGTGGTCTCATACACAATATTCCCACTTATGTCGGTTATCTTAACATTAACATCAGAAACCAGTCCTCTTATGGTAATATCTCCATCGTAATTTTCGCGAACAGGATTAGGATAAACATATACATCTCGGAACTCATCGCTACCCATTGTAGCCGAACCCCGATAAGAAATCAATCCTTTATCGGTTGCGAAAAATATTTCACCTGTTTCATGATTAATTCCAATATCATTAATATTGTTAGATAATAACGGGCTATTTCCTTCGGTAAAATGATCTATTTCCTCAGTTCCATCTTTTGAAACAAGATAAACCCCGGAACTTTTGGTTCCCAACCATTTTCTATTAGCTCCATCAACTGCAATTGATGTAATTACTTCGGTATTTAAAAGATATTGAGTAACATCACCAATTGTAAGTATTATACGTTGCGCATGAAAATCAGAATCGTCAAAAACATTTTCAGGATAATAATAAACTACAATTCCCTGATCTGTTCCAACCCAAATATCTCCATCTAAATCTTCAGCAATTGAGTACACATTATTAGAAATTATTTTCCCATTTTCATCAACAATGCTCAGTTTCTTAAACAAATCGTCATTTTCGTTATCAATGGTCTGATTATTATCAAAAACAAACAAACCATTACCAGAAGGTAATATCACCCATTTGTGGTCATTCTCAGTTACTATTATATCACCGACCAAGATGTTGCTAATTTTTTCATCGTAATTAAAACTTACCCAATCTCCATTACTTTGCTTTACAGAAATTGGATTTTCAACACTTGAATTAGTTACCCATAAATTATTATCACTATCAAAAGCAATGCCTCCTATACGATAAAAATCTGCTCCTGGAATAATTGTTTGTAAAGTACTAGGCGGCCCTGCGTGAGTTTCAACTATCTCATTATTTCTATATTCGATTAGCCCGCCGCCCCAACTCCCAGCAAAAAAGTGATCGCTATTATACGGGTCAATTTTTATTGTAATATAATCCGGAGCATCATAATTAATCATTGTTCGCCATTGTTCAGCCTCGAATGAAAATACAGCTCCATTAAGAAAAGCATTACCCCATGCAGGTGTTAATCCTCCGGCAGTAACTAAAACTCTGTTGTTATCAATATCAATGGAAAAAGCATTTGGTAAATAAGGAGCATTTGGCATTATTTCCTCAGTGCTACCACTCTGATACTTTACTAAACCCTTCCCTTTATCAGCAATCCAATAAATATTGTCCTCGCTTAAAACAACATCGTAGGGATTAAAATTTGGAATCTCGGTTCGTGATATTGAATCTTGAAAAACAAAACTTGTATTATAAATCAAAATATTTCTATTAGTGACTATCAATACAGATGGGTCTGTATTTTTTATTTCACGTATAGAATTATAATCGTTGATAAATGTTGTCCATGTTTCCCCATCGTACGAGTGTACAATATCATTAAATGATTCATTAACCTGATTAACCAGTATCTTGACATCATTTACATATATAGTATTAAACTTCGAAGTATAATTCGGAATATCGGTTATTAATTGCCAATTAGCATAATTAACAAGATTAGGGTTTGTAAAATCTGCAATAAAAACACCTTCGTTTGTTGCTGCATATAAAAAATCATTATTCAGAACTAATTGATTAACATGCACAAGACTTCCTAAATCGCCAATATAATATGTTTCCTTTACTTCTCTTTTTTCAATATTTATAACAACAATTCCAAAGCCGCAAGAAAGATATGCGTATTCATCAATAAATAATATGTGATTTATGGATTTACTTCCGCTAATCATTTCCCGTTTAATATCCGACAGGTTAAATACTTCGCTTTCGAAAATTAAATCGATATTCCCGTTTGAATAAGCCACAAGCAAAACTTCATTTTCGTCAGAATAAGCAATTGAAGAAACGCCAATATCTGAAAGAATATTTACCTTGGTAAGCTTTTCTATATTTTGATGTCTTTTGCTATAAGAAAAAACTCCGTTTTCTGAAGCCGTATAAACTTTAGTTGGAGATTGTGTAACAGCTATTGAATAAGAAAATGGCAAATGGTCACGCCATTCACCAACACCAATTTGTGCATTTACAGACCCTAAAAAAATAGTAATAAATATTATCAGGATAGTAAGGTTCTTTTTCATCTAAAGAATTTTACTTTAATAACCCATTTATAAAAAAAATATTGCAGAATTACCGATCTAATAAAAAATCAACCAACTTTTGTGCAGCCCTGCCTCTATGACTTATCTTATTTTTCTCGTCCATATCCATTTCAGCAAATGATTTATCGAAACCTACAGGTCTGAAAATTGGATCATAACCAAAGCCACTATCTCCATGCTTCTCTGTAAGAATCTCTCCATCAACTGCTCCTTCAAAATAGTGTTCTTTACCATCAAGAATCAAAGATATAATAGTTCTAAACCTTGCCTTTCGATTTTCTACACCATCAAGTTCTTTTAATGTTTTTACGATATTGTCTTCAAAAGAACAAAATTCTCCGGCATAACGGGCAGATAAAACTCCGGGAGCACCATTCAGGTAATCTATTTCCAGTCCTGTATCATCGGCAAAACAATTGAGTTTATATCTATCATAAATATACCGGGCTTTTTGTTGTGCATTTTCCTTAAGTGTATCATAATCCTCAGGAATTTCCTCAAAAAACGATATGTCTTTCAGACTTAATAGCTTTATTTTATTACCAAGCAAATTTTGGATTTCTTCTAATTTGTGTCGATTGTTTGTTGCAAATACTAATTCCATATTAATTTCAAAAAAAGTGGATGACATAATCAGCCATCCACATATGTTTATTAAATAAATATTTTTTTTAATAATAGGCTTCCAATTTTATTAAATCGTCACGAGGATTAACAACCATAACAGGAATCTTAGAGCTATTTGCAATTACATATTGCTCATGGGCTCCCAAAACATAGTCTGTTATACCAATGTTTTTTGTCGAAAGGATCAATATAAGATCGGCATTAATGTCTATTCCATAATCCATAATTTCCACAGGAAAACTTTTTTTCCCTTCGGCAATGTGTATTTCGTAATCAATACCTTTACCATCCATAAATTTTCTTGAGAAAGCAATATTCGCTTTTATTCTTTTTATAAACCCAACATCAGTAGTATTTGGTTTTATTATATGAAATTTTGGACTAAAATAATTGTGTAAATAATTTACCCAATTAAGCATTTCCTTACTTTCTTTTTTAAAATCAAGAGGGAATACTATGTCTTTTAGATCTGTTTCGTTTGGTGGTTCCTGAATTACAACAAAAGGAACTTTCGAGTTAATAATTACTTTCAACGCCCAACTCCCGGTAAGTTTTTGCATTCCCCGTAATCCATGAGTTCCCATTACAACTAATTCTGAATTAATTTCGGTTGCAACTTCACTAATAGTAGTAAATATACTTCCTTTACGAACAAGACCTTCTATTTCTAAACCATTTTTACCTTGATTTTCACTTACAACCTGTTTTAGCTTTTCTACAGCTTCGTCATGTTCTTTTTCACTTTTTATAATGTGAATTAAAACAATTTTTTTGCTCTTTGCCTTTTCGGCAAATTTAAATCCATGCTGCAATGCATATTCAGCAACAGATGTAAAGTCCCAGGGAATTAAAATAATATGATTCTCATCTTTCATAAACCGGTAGATTTATTTTAAATCAACGTTATCAAATAAAAAAAATTCTTATCTTACAACTTATAAAAATTAGGGTTATTTGCTTCCAAAAAACCAAGATATGTATTTTAAAATAAATTTTAGTAAAAATACAAAAAAAATTTCCTTATTACTTATAATTTATATAATCCTTTTTCCATTAAAAAGTTATGAAAATAATATTGGAAGCCCATATATACAACGAATAGTTCTAAATAATTATGGTTTTAATAACAATAATTTCTCGATAATTCAGGATTTTAATGGAATAACATATATTGGAAATACCAATGGAATTATTCAGTATGATGGCAGTTTCTGGGAAATAATAAAGGTTCCTGGAATCCCATACATGGATACTGATAACAACGGTATTATTTACGTAGGCACATTTAACGATTTTGGATTTATTTCTAATAATAATTCCGGCAAGCCCGAATTTTTTTCACTAATTGATTCTTCTAAATCAGAATTACCACCTCTTGAGCAAATAGAACAGGTTTTTTCAAATCAAAACGATATCTTTTTTTGTAATGGTAAAATACTTTTTAAATGGACTGGAGAATATATCGAAATTGTAGATTCAAGTAATGTTGAACTGGAACTTTTTAAGATTCATGATCAAATTTTCCTGGAAAAAAAAGGTGAAGGAATCTTTAAATTAATAAACAATGAATTTAGATTATTACCTGGAAGTTCCTTTTTTGCGGAAAAGAATGTAATAGACATCCTGCCGTTTAATGGACAAATTCTTATCAAAACGGATAAAGATCGAGGTTTTTTCTTATTTGATAATTATAGGATTGAACATTTTAAAACAGAAGCTGACAATTTTTTGCAAGAAAATGTATACTCAAAAGCTTGTCAATTAAATAATGGTAACTACGCAATTGGAACAGCATTATCAGGTATTATAGTAATTAATAAAAGTGGTAAAGTAGTATCTGTTATTAATGAACATAGCGGCCTTTTTAATTTATCGGTTAATTATCTGTTTGCAGATCAAAATAATAACTTGTGGGTTTTACACGACCAGGGAATTAGCAGAATAGAAATTCCCTCACCATACAGCTATTTTAGCAAAAACCATGGATTAAAAGGGAGTGTTAAATCAGTAATCAAATTTAAAAAAAATCTTTATGTTGCAACATCCCTTGGCGTTTATGGTTATTTTAATGATGAAAAAAGTCAAACCTGTTTTAATTGCACGAATTTCGAAGCAGTTGAAGAAATTAAATCAATTTGTTATGATTTTCATCAGTTTAATGATCGCTTGTTTGTTTCATGTTCAAAGGGAATTTATGAAATAGTTGGTAAAAAAGGCTACCTGTTTTACAATCGCGAAGCAGATGAAATAACAAGTGTTCTGCATTCAAAAAAGAACCCTTCCTATATTTTTCTTGGATATAATGATGGATTTTCTGCCATAAGATATACCGGAGGAATGCTCATTATCGAAAAAAAAATGACAGGCATTAATGGCAAAATCACGAGTATTGCTGAGGATCAGGATGGTACGGTTTGGTTGTCAAGTAATGAAAATGGAGTATACAAAATAGATCCTTTCGATAAATATTCAAAAAATTTAAAATTTAAACATTATAACAATAAAAACATCCTGCCTCAAAACCTTGAATGGATTAATCTTTATGCTATAAGTGATGGGATTCTATTCTCTACATCACAGGGTATTTACCGATTTAATAATTCTAATCAACAATTTTACAAAGATACTTCGCTTGGAATTGACTTTGTGAACCAAACAAACTGGGTTTATCCTATTGTTGAAGATAACCAGAATAATTTATGGTTAAATATTATTGGTAAGAATAATTCTCGTAATAAAACTTTGGTTAAGAATTATAAAAATGATTCTCTAAAAACTTTACGCCCTCTGCCACTTAACAGAATAAAGGATTTCTTTATTACATCAATACATCCAGATGAAAATGGAATAGTTTGGTTTGGAGGTTTTGAAGGTTTAATACGCCTTGATTTAAATCAGAAAATTCATTTTGACAAACCTTTTTCAGCTATTTTACATAAAATAACCATTGGGAAAGATTCCGTTATTTGTCTGTTACCTTTCGGGAAAGCTCGTTTTGAGAACAAATCTCACAGTCCATTCGCTTTTGACCTGAATTCAGTAGCATTTGAATTCTCAGCACCCAATTATGAAAGTGAAGACCAGATTCTATATCAATATAAACTGGAAGGATTTGATCCGCCAGCAGGCAAATGGTCGAGCTGGTCGGAATCAAATTTCAAAGAGTACACAAATCTTTTCGAGGGCAAATATATATTTAGATTAAGAGCTAAAAATATTTTCGATACTATTTCAGAAGAAATTAGCTATGAATTTTCGATAAAACCTCCTTTTTACAGAACAAAAACAGCATTTGCTATCTACATTATTTCAGCACTACTACTGTTTATCTTAATTGGTAAGTGGAGAGCATATTATTTTGCACGCGAGCGATTTAGACTGGAAAATATTATACATGAACGAACCGAAGAAGTTGTTATACAAAAAGAAAAATCTGACAATTTACTAGAAAGAGTTCTGCCAAAAACAACAGCAAAAGAATTAAAATCAGGAAGAAAAGCAGGGCCATATCATTACAATATGGTAACGGTGTTGTTTTCAGATATCCAGGGATTTACAAAGATTGCCGAACAAATGGATTCGGAACTTCTAATTGATGAGTTGGATAGATTTTTTCTTCAGTTCGACACTGTAGTTGAAAAATATAATATCGAAAAAATTAAAACAATTGGCGATGCATATATGTGTGCCGGAGGAATACCTGTTAAAAACAGAACAAATCCTGTAGAAATGGTTTTGGCAGCAATTGAAATGCAAAATTTTATGAAAGAGTTAAAAAGACAAAACCAGGATGATTCTGAACATATTTGGGATTTGAGAATTGGTATTGACACAGGCCCTGTTGTTGCCGGAGTACTAGGTAAAAGTAAAATATCATACGATATTTGGGGAGGAACAGTTAATACAGCCAGTCGAATGGAAGCATCCGGTGTGGCAGGAAAAATAAACATTACTGAAAATACATATATGTTAATTAAAGATTTCTTTATATGCCAGTACAGGGGGAAAATGCCGGTAAAATATAAAGGAGAAATTGATATGTATTTTATTGAAGGCTTTATGCCGCATTTATCTTCCGATTTAAAAGGTCAGATTCCAAATGAAGATTTTTTCATACATCTTCAGTTATTACGTGTTAATGATGTGGAAGAGTTTGTATTAAGTAAACTGGAAGACGGATTACCCGATAGTTTATACTATCATAATGTAAAACATACCATTGATGTTGTTACAGAAGTAGAACTTATAGGTCGTGCCGAAGAAGTAAGTAATGAGGAAATATTAATTTTAAAAACAGCCGCTTTATTTCATGACATGGGACACCTTATAAATTACGATACTCATGAAGAGGAAGGCGTTAAGTTAGCTAAAAAAATCCTTCCTGAATATCAATATTCGACAAAGCAAATTGAACATATTTGTAGTTTGATCCTGACAACACAAATG
>DAOWML010000249.1 GCA_030643125.1 Bacteroidales bacterium | reverse complement strand
GCAGGCTTTTCTATCAAATGCATTTACAGCAAAACGATTCAAGCTGCTAAAACACTGGCTTTAAAGCTTGATTCACATTATACTAATGAAATAAATCAAATTCCTGTCGAAGCCGATTTATACATAATTGCTGTCAAAGATGAAGTAATTGTTGATATCATTAGACATTTTAAATTAGAAAATGGAGTTGTGATTCATACTGCGGGGAGTATCTCAATGAATATTTTTGAGGGCATCTATAAGCATTACGGAGTATTATATCCATTGCAAACTTTTTCAAAATCCAGAGATATAGATTTTACCGATATTCCTATTTGTATTGAAGCAAGCGATCAACAATTAGAAAAGAAACTGTTTCTTTTTGCAAAAAGCATTAGCAATAGTGTTCATTTAATTGATTCTGAAAAAAGAAAATTGATGCATCTCGCTGCTGTTTTTGCATGTAATTTTGCTAATCATATGTATTCTGTAGCTACAGAAATATTAAAACATGCAGAAGTTAGTTTTGATATATTAAGGCCGTTAATTCAGGAAACTGCTCAGAAAGCAATAGATGACGATCCTGCTAAAGCTCAAACAGGACCGGCAATCAGAAATGACCAAAATGTTATTCAAAAGCATTTAGAAATGTTAAAAGATAATCCTGAATTCGAGAAAATATATAGATTTGTAAGTGAAAGTATTTATAAATTAAATCAAAAAACTGATACTAATTAAAAATGGCAAATTTTAAAGAAGATCTTCGAAATATAAAAGCATTTGTATTTGATGTTGATGGCGTTTTTACCGACGGGCAAATTTATCTTGATCCTAGCGGTGAGTTTGTGCGTTCAGTAAATATGAAAGATGGATATGCTGTAAATTATGCATTAAAACAAGGTTATATTATTGGAATTATTTCCGGAGGAAATTCGGAAGCAACAAAAAAGCGATTTCAATATCTTGGAATAACAGATATCTATATGAATTCGAGAGATAAAGTAAATGATTTTGAAGATTTTTATTTTAAATATGAATTAAAACCAAAAGAAATACTTTACATGGGAGACGATTTGCCAGACTATGAAGTAATGCAAATAGCAGGATTACCCACTTGCCCGTCTGATGCAGCAGAAGAAATTAAAGCTATATCAAAATATATATCAACATTTAATGGTGGAAGGGGATGTGTGCGTGATGTAATTGAACAAGTTTTAAGATTACAGGGGAAATGGAGAAAGTTCTAATCTTAATTATCCTGTATTTTAAGATTTTAAAATGATAACTTAATTAAATATCTCAAATAAAACAGAATGATTAATTTTTTACGTCTTATTCGTTATAAAAATTTATTAATTATTGTTCTAACGCAATATTTAATGCGCTGGAGTATTATAAAACCAATACTTGAAGTTTATGAGTTTAAGCTGCAGTTTTCTGAGTTAAACTTCTTTTTTCTTGTAATGGCAACAGTATTTATTACTGCAGCAGGATACGTAATTAATGATTATTTCGATACCAAAACCGATTTAGTAAATAGGCCGGAAACAGTTATTATAGGACGGGTATTAAATCGCCGTTGGGCAATTTTGTTACATGTAATTTTTAATACTATAGGTATTGGATTAGGTGCATACATATCTTTTTATATTGGTATGCCGATGTTGACTCTTGTTTTTGTTTTTATAACTGGTATTTTATGGTTTTATTCTACCACTTATAAACGTCAGTTTTTAATTGGAAATATAATTGTAGCAGTTCTTATAGCTCTTGTTCCTTTGATGGTAATTCTTTTTGAAATTCCATTGTTAAATAAAGAATATGGATTGCTAATGAAGGAATTGCGTTCCGATTTTACACATATTATATTGTGGGTTAGTGCATTTGCTATTTTCGCATTTCTTTTAACACTAATCCGTGAAATTATTAAAGATGTTGAAGACTTTGAAGGCGATAGCGCTTATGGTAGAAAAACCATGCCAATTGTTCTGGGTGTATTAAATTCAAAGATTGTTGTAATTACATTTATATTAACGACCCTGTTCTCACTGCTATATATTAATTTTAGATTTCTAAATGATCCAATTACCTTGATTTATTTTATAGTGCTTTTAATAATTCCATTGGTATTTCTTGTTTATAAAATAATCGTGGCAGAAGATAAAAAAGATTATCACAGAGCAAGTAATTTATCGAAATTGATCATGCTTGCCGGTATTTTGTACGCTTTAGTTGCTAATTATATAATAGTTCAGAATTTTTAAGATACATATTTATGTTTATTCCAAATATCGATGATTATAAAATTATTTTGGCTTCACAATCACCACGACGCCATTATTTGCTAAAAGAAATCGGATTAGAATTTGAAATCAAGCTTAAACAATTTGTTGACGAAACTTATCCGGATCATCTTAAAAGGGAAGAAATACCATTATATATTGCAGGTAAAAAAGCTGAAATATATGGAAAACTTGAGGATAATGAAATATTAATTACCGCCGACACAATAGTTTGGTTAAAGGATAAAGTACTCCAAAAGCCAATTGATCAGGATGATGCTGTTAAAATATTAAAAGAATTGTCCGGCAATTGTCATCAGGTTTATACCGGTGTTTGCATTAAATCAAATGATAAAGAAGTTATATTTTCAGCATGTACCGATGTATATTTTAAAAAACTTACTTATCCCGAAATCGATTATTATATTAATCATTTTCGGCCATTTGATAAAGCAGGTGCTTATGGAATTCAGGAATGGATTGGATATATTGGAGTCGAAAAAATAAATGGTTCGTTTTTTAATGTAATGGGTTTACCGATACAAAAATTATATACCGAACTGGATGATTTTATTAATGATTAAATATAAATTATAATGAAAAGAAATTTTATTGTATTGATATTGTTATTTGCAGGATTTATAAATAGCAGTAGAGCTGACGAAGGAATGTGGATTCCTTTATTGATCGAGAAGTTTAATATTGAAGATATGCAAGAGAAAGGATTCAAACTTTCAGCGGAAGATATTTATAGTATTAATCAGGCTTGTATAAAAGATGCCATTGTTATTTTTGGTAGTGGATGCACAGGAGATCTTGTTTCAGATCAGGGCTTGTTATTAACGAACCATCATTGTGGTTATGGAGCTATACAAAAACACAGTTCTATTGAGCATGACTATTTAACAGATGGATTTTGGGCAATGAATAAAACACAGGAATTGCCAAACCCTGACTTAACGGTAAAATTTTTAAATCGAATTGAAGATGTTACTGATAAGGTTTTAGGAAATGTTGCTGAAAATCTCTCTGAAAAAGAAAGAGAAATAGCAATTGAAGCAAATATTGAAAAAATTAAAACTGAAGCAATAGGAGAAACTCATTTGATTGCCAGTGTTAAACCATTTTATTATGGTAATCAATACTATTTATTTGTATACGAAGAATATAAGGATGTTCGTTTAGTTGGTGCACCTCCATCAGCAATTGGTAAATTTGGTGGTGATACTGATAATTGGGTATGGCCACGTCATACCGGTGATTTCTCAATTTTTAGAATTTATGCTGATAAAGACAATAATCCGGCAGAGTATTCGCCTGATAATGTTCCATACAAGCCTAAAAAGTTTTTGCCGATTTCAATTAAAGGAATAAACGAAGGAGATTTTACATGGGTTTTAGGATATCCCGGAGGTACAATGCGATATGTAACTTCTGATGCAATTAAATTAATAAAAGACGTAAGAAATCCTAATAGAATAATGCTAAGAGATAAGCGCCTGGATGTGATGAATGCTTATATGGATAGGAATGATACAATACGCATAAAATATGCAAGCAAAAATGCTCGTGTAAGTAATTCATGGAAAAGGTGGAAGGGTGAAATTATTAGATTAGAGCGATTAAATGCAATCGATAATAAAATTGAATTTGAAGAAAAATTTAATGAATGGGCATCTAACCATAATGAATATAAAAATGTTGTATCTGAATTAACAAATATCTATGGAAATATTGAAAAATATGTTGTTGCATATGATTATTACAGGGAAGCTATAATGGCTATAGAGATTGTAAATCTTGCAGCAAGATTTGACGACTTAATAAAAATGAAAGATGCTGATAT
>DAOWML010000139.1 GCA_030643125.1 Bacteroidales bacterium | reverse complement strand
TTCCCTATGGGCATCATGGGATTTCCCATATACTGCCTCATATTTTTTTAGATTATCCCGATAGTCTTTCAAAAATATGAGTTGTCTCTGAAAAACCTCATGAGGCTGTAAATAATTATTATATCGAACTGAGGTTAATAAGACATTTAGCTTTTGTATTATGAGAAAAAAGCTTCCCTTTCTGCCCCTTTTCTTTATTTATGGCCTTTGTGTAAGAACTTAACACAGCACCAATATTTTTCGACAGTAGCTGAACATTAGGCCGGTGAGATTCATTAACAGGCTGACAGCTCTTATCAGTTGCAATCAATAAAAAATGAAAATGGTTGGGCATTAAACACCATGCCAATATATCAGCAATTGGAGCAATTTGCTTTTTAACTTTCGATAAAAAAAACAGGTAGTTTCTTTCATTAAAGAAAACGGTATTATTACTTCTGTTATAAATATGGTAAGTTTTATCCTTTTCAAAATGCATAAAGTAAAAATATAACTTTTGTTTTTCTTAGATGCTAAGCACCTCAAAGGTGCTAAGCATCTTGAGCAAAAGCAACTAAAAAGTGCTTAGCATCTAAAATCACTCCTGATAGTACACTCGTTTTACACGTGAAGATACACTGGTAAATATTTCGTAAGGTATTGTTTCTAATGTATTTGCCATATCAATAACCGATTGTTCTTTACCGAAAACAATCACATCATCTCCCTCATGAATATTGCAGTTGGTAATATCAACCATACACATATCCATACATATATTTCCAATAATTGAAACAAAAAATCCATTAATATATAATTTCCCTTTTCCGTTACCCAGTTTTCGATTTAATCCATCGGCGTATCCTACAGGTACCACAGCAATGGTTATATCTTTTTCAGCTTTTCCTTTTCGACTATAACCAATTGTTTCATCTTTTGGAACTTGTTTTATTTGAATAACAGTACTTTTTAAAGTACTAACCGTGGCAAGTTGATCCTGATTTGTTGCAGAAATACCGTATAACCCGATTCCTAAACGAACCATCTCAAATTGAGCTTCAGGGAACCTTTCAATACCGGCAGAATTTGCGATATGACGTATTATATGATATTTAAATTTTTTAATTATATGCTTGCTTAACTCATCAAATAAAGTTATTTGTTCCTGCGTAAATTTATCATGAACATTTTCTTCACTTGCAGCTAAATGTGAAAATATCGACGACAGCTTTAGATGTACAGATTTTTTTAGTTCAGCAATAAGTTTAGGAATTTCATTTTTTGTAAATCCCAAACGGTTCATCCCTGTATCTAACTTTATATGAATAGGAAAGTTCTCCAGTTTAGCTTTTTTAACAGCCTGATAAAACTGATTTAGAATCTTAAAACTGTAAATCTCAGGTTCTAAATTATACTTTAACATTAAATCAAAGCTATATTGCTCGGGGTTCATAACTATTATAGGAGTTTTTATTCCTGCCTCACGTAAAGCAACTCCTTCATCGGCAAAAGCAACACCAAGAAAATCAACACGCTGATATTGTAAAACATTAGCTATCTCGAAAGTTCCACTTCCATACGATAAAGCCTTTACCATAATCATAATTTTGGTTTCAGGTTTAAGCTTTGATCTGAAGTAATTTAAATTATGAACTAAAGCATTCAAATTGATTTCCAGGACAGTTCTGTGTGCTTTATCTTCTAAAACTGCACTTATTCTTTCGAAGTGAAAATTTCGTGACCCTTTTAATAAAATAGCCTGATCACCAAAGTTTTTCTTCTTAAAATCTTTTAAAAATTCTTCTGTGGATTTATAAAATACTTTTTCAACGTTAAATTGCCTGGCTTGTGATAAAATAGACTTACCAATCCCTATAATCTGATTAACATTAAATTTATCTATTAGTGAAGCCACTTCAGAATATAAATCTTTGTCCGTTTTACCACTTTGCAAAATATCTGATAAGATTAATGTTTTTGTCTGATGTTGATTTTGCTGATCAAGATAGTTTAAGGCTATAGCCAATGAATTTAAATCTGAATTATAACTATCGTTAATAATTGTGCAATTATTTATACCTTGTTTTAATTCCATTCGCATTGCAACAGGAGGCAATGTCTTAAATTTACTTTTGAAATCAACCGGATTAAAATTCAAGGCACATAATAAAGCCAAAACATGAATAGCATCTTCAACAGAAGCTTCATCAGAAAAAGGAATGGTTATATAATCTTTTTGATCATTAAATTGAAAATCAATTTTAGTGTAACTATTTTCTATTTGCTTTGTTTTAACTGTTAAGCTCGCATCATATTTTTCCGACCAGGTAAATTTTTTCTTTTTTGATAAAACCTTATCAATCTGAATAATTTTATCAATTAACTCATGGTCCTTTGAATAAACTATAATTTCAGCATTTGAGAATAATTTTAATTTCTCTATTGCTTTTTGCTTATAATCAGAAAAGTTTTTCTGGTGCGGTTCCCCAATATTTGTTATTAACCCAATATTCGGCTGAATTATTTTTTCAAGCTTTTCCATTTCGCCCGGAAGAGAAATTCCTGCTTCAAATACTGCGAAATCAAAAATCTTATCCATTAACCAAACCGACAATGGCACTCCTACCTGCGAATTATAACTTTTAGGATTTCGAACTATTTGTTTTTCACCCTGAAGAATATGATAGATCCATTCCTTAACAATTGTTTTACCATTGCTCCCTGTTACTCCAACTACAGGATATTTAAAATTTTTACGATGATAAGAAACCAGCATTTGTAGTGCTTCTAAGGAATTTTTTACCACTAAAAAATTAGCTTTTGGAAAACTAAAATGATTTTCAGGTAAGAATTCAACTACAAAATTTCGAATTCCCTGAATATAAAGATCGACAATAAAATTATGTCCATCGTGGCGTTCTCCACTTATAGCAAAAAACAAAGTATCTGAGGTTGATATTATATTTCGGCTATCAATTAGCAAATGTTCAATATTGCAATCTTCTTTGCCAATTAATTTTGCATTGATAATGCCTGATATTTTCGAAATTGTATAAATCATGAATTATTTTTGTTCATAACTTTATTGTAACAAACCCTGCAAAGGGGTTCATATTCATTGGTTTCACCTAAAAGTACCAGTTTATCACTATCTGCAATACGATGCGAATACTGAGCCAAATTTCCACAGTGCATACATATAGCATTCACTTTGGTTACATATTCGGCTTCGGCCATTAAGGCAGGAATCGGCCCAAAAGGTTTACCTAAATAGTCCATATCCAAACCGGCAACAATAACACGAATTCCACTATTCGCCAACTGGTTACATACATCAACCAAATTATTATCGAAAAACTGGGCTTCATCAATACCTACAACATCAACATTACCGGTTAATAAAAGAATATTTCCTGATGATTCAACCGGAGTGGAACGTATTGTATTTTCATCGTGAGAAACAACTTCTTCTTCGGAATACCTGTTATCAATCAGGGGTTTGAAAATTTCGACTTTTAATTTTGCGTATTCGGCTCTTCTTAATCTCCTGATTAATTCTTCTGTTTTACCGGAGAACATCGACCCGCAAATAACTTCAATCCAACCCCTGTTTTTGCTTTTTTTATTTGTACCTTCAGAAAACATCTTATACTAAATTGTAAACTATTATCGTTATTTTTGCATAATTGTATATAACCTCAGCGCTATGAACAAAAACGAATTGGTTAAAACCATTTTAAAAAACATTCAAGATATCAATTCTATTGCCGGTAAATTTGAAGCCTCAAAAGAGATACACCAAATAGATATCGATCTTGCTCTTTCAAAAGTAAGAAATCTTTATGATTTATTATTAAACATTAATTCAGGGGCTGTATATATTCCTCAGAATCAGGAAAAAGAGTTATTAACAAAACCCGAACAACTTGAACCAGAAATTAAAAAAATCACACAGGAAGAAATTGATATACCTAAAACAAAAGTAACTGAAATTAAAGAAACAGTTTCTGAACCTGAATTTATTATTAAAAAACCTTCAGCCCAAGCAGCTATTATAGTCGATAAACCACAAGAGGAAACTATTGAATCATCTCAAAACGGTAATTCTCCTGAAATTATCGCAGATAAATTTCAATCGAAAAAGTTTATTCACGATAATATTTCAAAGAAGAATGTTAAGAAGGATGTTTCTGCAAAAATGCAAACAAAACCAATTAACGATATTAATTCGGCCATTGGCTTAAACGATAAATTTATTTTTATCCGGGAATTGTTCGGCAATAACAAAGAACATTATCATGAAACCATTCAGGTTCTTAATAATTTCGATATATACGAAAATGCGGTAAATTTCCTAAATGAAAACTTTGATTGGAGCTCTGATGATCCAAATTTTGAACGATTAAAAGAACTGGTTCGTAGAAAATATTCATAATTTATAGTACATAGATTTTAGTATTTAGTACTGAGACAAAAAAATCAACGTATATTTTCATGAACATAGCAAATAATTTGAAACTGTATTTTATATGAGCAAATTATATTTAGTTCCTACACCAATTGGAAATCTTGAAGACATTACTTTACGAGCCATTCGTATTTTAAAAGAGGTTGATATTATATTAGCTGAAGATACCCGAAAAACCGGAATTCTTTTAAAACATTATGATATTGGGAAACCTGTTATGGCTCATCATAAATTTAATGAGCATAAAACTGTTCCTATAATTGTTAATCGAATAAAATCAGGAGAAACCATTGCCCTTGTATCTGATGCCGGAACACCCGGAATTTCTGATCCTGGTTTTTTAATTGCCCGTGCATGTATCGAAGAAGGACTTGATGTAGAATGTTTACCGGGCGCAACAGCCATTATTCCTGCTCTTGTAAATTCCGGTTTACCTAATGATCGTTTCTCTTTTGAAGGATTTTTACCACAGAAAAAAGGGAGACTAAAAAGATTAAACGAATTAGCCGAAGAACAAAAAACCATGGTTTTTTATGAATCTCCATATCGTTTACTAAAAACATTAGCCCAATTTGCCGAAGTTTTTGGTGAAAACAGAAAAGCCAGTGTTTCCAGAGAACTAACAAAAATTTATGAAGAAAATATCAGAGGAACACTTAGAGAATTAATCGACTATTATTCAAAATCGACTTTAAAAGGTGAGATAGTACTAATCGTTGAGGGATTATCAAGTTTTGTAAAATCTGTAAAAAGTGAGGATTAATATATAACCTTTATTGATTGGCTCGATCGAAACATAATAAATAAAATGCCGGCGATAATTTGCCGGCATTTCTTATTCTTTTATTTTCTAGGTCTTGATCTTCTTGATCCACCACTGGATCTTTCTCCTCCGCCAGATCCTCCTGATCTACTTCCTGATCGGCTTCCACTTGATCTCCTTCCATATCGATCATTATTAGAAGATCTTCTTTCACTTCTTCCTCCATATGATCTACTTCTATCTCCACCACTACGTCTTGAATCGCGATCTGAACCACCACGTTTAGAGCCACGGTCAGAACCGCCGCCTCCCGATTGTCTTTCTTTGGCTATTTCCGAGCTCACACTAACACCCTCAAAAACGGCGCTATTTAATCCATCAAGTACCTTATCAGTATATTGTTTATCAATTTCAAAAAATGAAAAAGATTTCATTACATCAATTTTGCCAATCTCGATATTTCTTTCTTTGGTAGCTTCATTCACAAGTCCCATTAAACGTTGTGGGTTTAAACCGTGGTTCTTGCCTATGTTAACAAATAATCGTTTAAAATCCTTATTACTACCTCTTCGTCCACCTCTATCTCTTTGTCCGGAATCTCTTTCATCAGGAACATTTAGATCCGGAGCATTCTTATAATATTCCAGGAATCTGTTGAATTCTAAAGAAACAAATCGTTTTATTAAATCTTCTTTATCAACCTCTTCCAGTTTTTTATAAATCTCAGGTAAAAATCCGTTAATCTGTTCATGATCAACTTCTACTTTTTCAATTTTATTAATCAAATGAAAAAGTTGCTTTTTACAAACCTCTTTACCAGTTGGAATAGTAGCCTTTTCGAAAGTTTTATTTATCTTTTTCTCTATTTCTCTGATTCGATATTTTTCTCTTAAATGGATAATCGCAATAGAAATTCCCGATTTTCCAGCTCTACCAGTACGTCCACTTCTATGAGTATATGCTTCTAATTCATCCGGCAAGTTATAGTTTATAACATGAGTAAGGTCATTTACATCCAGACCACGAGCAGCAACATCAGTAGCAACAAGCATTTGTAAGCTTTTAGATCTAAACCTGTTCATTACATGATCTCGCTGAGGCTGTGATAAATCTCCATGCAATGCATCTGCATTATATCCGTCTTGAATTAACCATTCGGCTACTTCCTTTGTTTCCATTCGTGTACGACAGAAAACAATTGCATAAATATCAGGATTCATATCTGCAATTCGT
>DAOWML010000050.1 GCA_030643125.1 Bacteroidales bacterium | reverse complement strand
TTTCCCATTTTAAAATAGCCCAAAAAACAACTGCAGTGAATAACGAAGATAGTGCATAAACCTCGCCTTCAACTGCCGAAAACCAGAATGTGTCTGAAAAAGCATATGTTAAAGCACCAACCAGTCCACTGCCAATAACTGCAATTAATTGTCCGTTTGTTAGTTCTTCGCTATTTGGGAACATCTTTTTTGCAAGGTGTGTTATCGACCAGAAAAGGAATAAAATTGTAAAAGCACTTGCTAATCCCGACATGGCATTTACCATCATTGCAACATTTGTAACATCTCCTGCAAAAAGAGAAAACACTCTTGCAAGAATCATGAATAATGGAGCTCCGGGAGGATGCCCGACTTCCAGTTTAAATGCTGTTGCAATAAATTCGCCACAATCCCAAAAGCTGGTTGTGGGCTCAATGGTTAATAAATATACCGTTGCTGCAATTAAAAATACAGTCCAGCCGGTTACACGATTTGCAATTTTAAATTTTTCCATCGATTATGTATGATTTTATATAAACTTCAATTTGTAATTGTACATATAAAAATTTGGAACATGCTTATCAAATTATAATAACTGTTTAACAGTAATTGTTGGCATAAACTCCATATTTTGTTGCCAAATCTAATTCAAATTCTTATAATTAATGATTTATAACGACAGTTTATTGTGTAAAGATCAAAAAAAAAGATCATTATAAATATATTGCCCGAAATTACGTAAATTAGCCAAATTCTGAAAATAAAAATTATTGCTACAATCCGGTAACATTTCCAACAATGTCAAAAAAAAACAGAAAGAACAGAGTTGATATAGTATATTCTACCAATCCCGATTTTCAATATCAACATGATGAAGAACAGGAACAAAAAACTTTAGAACCATCTAAACAAAAACTAAAAGTTTATATTGATACTAAAGCCAGGAAAAAAGGAAAACAGGCAACTTTAATTAGTGGTTTTGTCGGATCGGAAGATGATTTAAAAAACATTGGTAAACTCTTAAAAACAAAGTGTGCCGTTGGCGGATCAGTAAAAGATGGAGATATATTAATTCAGGGTGATTTCAGGGATAAGGTTGTTCATATTCTAATATCTGAAGGGTATAGCGCTAAAAAGCTTTAAAAGATATGAAATACACATAGCTTGTTCCGAATTTCGGAAAACTAACGGGTTAACCCGTTAGTTTACACAGAGAACTTAGCGAATAGGTTTCATCGTTTGCCCCGATTTTTTCGGGGAACGAAATGAATAAATGATTATTCTTAAAATTACAAACAGATGAAACAAAATATTTTTATTCTAATAATATTCCTTTTTAAGTTCGCTGTTGTAAATTCACAGGACACAATAAAAGTGATGCATTATAATTTACTGTACTATGGTAAAAACACTTCTTTTTGTACTAGCTCTAACAACTATATTGATGATAAAAACAAAAACTTAAAAACCATAATTCAGTATGTAAAGCCTGATATTTTTTCGGTAAACGAATTAGATGGAGAAAGTGCCTATCCCGTTTCGGATGATGCAACATATTTGCTCGATAATGCTTTAAACGCGGATGGTGTTACGTATTATAGAAAGACCGATTTCCCGAAAATATATTTAGCAAATACAATTTTTTATAATGCCAATAAACTTGTTTTGAAAAGTAGTACCCCAATTAGGTTTACTTATGGCTTTGAAAAAATATTTAACGTTTACAAATTTTATTATAATTCAGATGATCTGGAAACCACAAATGACACTGCATATATTTATTGTTTAGTTGCACATTTAAAGGCAGGTAGTTATCCTGAAAATGAAACCCAAAGAACATATGAAACAAGTCTGATCATGGATTATTTTGAGTCGCTCGGAGAACAAGAAAATTATCTTATATTGGGAGATTTTAATGTTTACACTCCAACTGAAAGCGCTTTTCAAAATTTAATTGACCCGGACAATAGTCTTTACACCTTTAATGATCCTGCTGATCAAATTGGCGAATGGTCATCTAATTACGATTATCATTATTATCACACACAATCAACACATACAACAGGTGGCTGTTTTTCGACAGGAGGAATGGACGACCGGTTTGATTTTATTTTAGCTTCAGATTACATTATGAACGGAACAGATCATTATGAATATATTAATGATTCTTATAAAACAATCGGTCAGGACGGAAGCAATTATAACGGATCGTTAAACACAACTTCGAATTCTGCTGTTCCTAACAGTGTTGCTTTGGCATTGTATAATATGTCTGATCATTTACCTGTTTATGTAGAATTAGAAATTGATCAGAATCCTGGTGAACCATTAAAAATTATTGATTCGGAAGTTGAAAATGTAAAGGTTTTTTATAATAACCCGGCAAATGATTATTTAAACTTAAAACTTGACCCTGGAATTAGAAAAGATGTGAGAATCGAAATCTTTTCTATTAGGGGAATAAAATTATATAGTAAACAGTTTAGTAATAATATTAAATTAATTGAAGAACAGATTAATGTTTCTGGTTTCCCGGACGGAGTATGTGTTTTATATATTTACGATCAAAACGGGTTATTATATTCATCTAAAATTGTTATTCAAAACTAATTTCTGATGCCATATACAAAGAAAATTGTCATTCTTTTCTTATTAATAAATGTGTTTTGGTGCAAATATTCTGCTGCACAATTTTATTCTACCGGACAGAATCCGGCTTCTGCAAAATGGAATCAAATTAACACTGACAATTTCCAAATAATTTTTCAGAAGGAATTTAACGATAAGGCTCAGAATATTGCAAATATTCTTGAATATTATTATAAGAAAGCAGGAAAGACCTTAGAACATAACCCTCAAAAAATATCAGTTATTGTTCATAACCAAACCATAACATCTAATGGATATGTTGCTTGGGCACCAAAGCGAATGGAGCTTTTTGTTACACCACCACAAAATACTTATCCCGATCCCTGGCTTGAGCATTTGTGCATACATGAGTTAAGGCACGTTGTTCAAATTGATAAATTAAATCAGGGAATAACAAAAATATTATCTATTGTTTTTGGCCAGCAAGCTACAGGCTTGGTTACAGCACAACTGCCGATGTGGTATTTGGAGGGTGATGCCGTTTGTACGGAAACAGCCCTGGCTAAATTTGGGAGAGGCCGGCTTCCTTTTTTCGAAAGAGGAATAAAAACACATTTACTGAGCGACGACTATAGATATTCGTTCGATAAAATGCTCTTCGGCTCGTACCGCAATTATGTACCTAATTATTACGAATTAGGATATCAGCTAACGGCTTATACCAGAAACAAATATGGAGCAGATGTGTGGAGCAGGGTTGAAAATCATGTTGCTAAAAATTCATATACTTTACTCCCGACTTATTTTGCTTTTTATCGTGGACTGAAAAAGAACACAGACCTTTCGCAAGAACAATTATTTAACGAAGCATTTAATTATTTAGACAGTACCTGGACGGTTGAAAATACAAAAAAGAAACAAATTGATCCCAGGTATTTTCAAAACTATAATATTAATGATTACGAAGATTATATAAATCCGATCGTAATCAATGATGATAATATTCTTGCCTTAAAAAAAGGTTTATCACATATTCCACAATTTGTTCTGGTTAACAAAAATTCAGAAAAGCTTATTTACGAACCCGGATATTTAATATCTAATGATTTCTCGTATGCCAAAGATATTCTTGTATGGGCGGAGTACAGACCCGATAGAAGATGGCATAACAGAGAATATATCTCGATTAAGTTACTTAATATTAAGACTCAAAGAGAAAAAATTATTGTAGAAAAGTCAAAATATTTTAGTCCTGATTTCTCATCAAGCGCTGAAAAAATAGTAGTTGTAGAAGTTGATGAGAAAAATCAAAGCTCTCTTGTAATTCTTAATTCTTTTGATGGTTCTGTTGTTAAGAAAATACTTCCACGCGAAAACTATTTTATTCAAAGGCCAAAATGGTCCGAAAATGACAGGTATATTTATATTATTGAATTAACAAGTAACGGCAAGCAGGTTTCTCGATATGATTTTGAAGCAGAAGAATGGAAAACAGTTTTTAAGTTAGAAAATGGCGATATTCAAAGAATAAAACCTTCCGACAACTATGTTTATTTTCATTCTACTATAAACGGGACTGACAATATTTATGTTTATGATGAAAATAGCCGTGAAATATATCAAATTTCAGAATCAGGGTTTGGAATTTCGGAATTCGATCTAAGTACGAATAAAAATGAATTGATCACAAACGAATACACTTCGCAAGGATTTCGTTTAGCTAAAATCCCGATTGAACGTGCTTTATGGAAGAAAATTGACCAGGCAGATAATTACAAATTCAAATTTGCAGATATTTTATCTGAACAAGAATCTTTTGAAAAACCTCAAACAGGCAGTCAGCAAAAGGAATTTGCTGTAAAACCATATAGAAAAGCATTAAACTTATTCAACTTCCATAGCTGGATTCCTTTGTATGTTGATTATGATAATATGGATTTTGGAAATGTATTTGCCGATCCTTCGGAAATATATGGAAACATTCACCCCGGAATCATGTTGCTTTCTCAAAACAAACTGAGTTCAACAGAATCAATTGTAGCTTATGCATATAAAAACGGCAATCATTATTTAACATCATCATTAATATTTAAAGGGCAATATCCGGTAGTTAAAATAAGTGCAAATTACGGCGATAATCAATTAATACAAACTACAAGTAATGCAACATGGTATCCGGAATCAAACATAGCATATAGTTACGATCTTGATATTTATGTTCCGTTTAATTTAACAAAAGGAAAATTTATTAAGGGTTTCAGACCATTAATATCTGTAGAGTATTTTGATAATTTATATTACAATTATAGAAACGATTATTATATAAAAGGGCTGGAATTTGTGCAAACAGAATTGCTTTTTTATTCTTATCAATTTAAAGCAAAAAGAGATATAATTCCAAAGCTGGGTGCAATTTTCGATTTTAACTTATTTAACACACCATTTGATTCTGAACTTTTCGGTTATATGTATAATGCCGATGCAATTTTCTACCTTCCCGGATGGAGCAATAGTGGATTTAAAATCAATTTAGGTTATCAATATCAAGATCCTGTTTTGTATCGTTTTTCAAGTGATTTTAGATTTCCCAGAGGAATTGAAAAAAAATCGACCGATAAAATGTTTAAAATATATGGCGACTATGTTTTCCCAATTGCCTATCCTGATTGGAATCTGGGTTCTTTTATTTATATAAAAAGAATTAGAGGAGATTTGTTTGTCGATTATGCATATAATACCTACAGAACTGTTAATGAAGCACAAACTGCATATATATGGCCAATTGACCACAACTTTAGTTTTGGAATTGAATTAACTGCCGATTATCATTTATTGCGCACAATTTTTCCTTTAAATACTGGCGTTAGAGTAGGATTTGCTCCTACGGAAGGTAATTTGATTTTAGAAATGTTATTTGGGATTGATTTATATAGTTTTTAAAAAAATATAATCATTCACAATAAATTAGCAAATAGATTGGGCTCTTTTGATAATCAGTAAATTTTGCTTGCAGCAGACAAGTAATTGCGATTTGCTGTCATCTGTATAAATTAGCCGTGCTACGGCTAATTGCTTTATCTGGAAACGAATAAAAATTTATTTACGGATATTAGGAAAAATATTAACCATCCACAATAAATTAGCAAATAGATTGTTTAACTTAATATTCAATGTATATTTGAATTAAATAATTAAAACGTTAGATATATTTTTATATATATTTGTCGAGTCAAAGTGATTGTAATGTGTAATTAATGTTTAAAAATTAAGGATTCAAAGATGGCAAAGTATAACGAGACAGAAGCAGCACCTGCAATAAATCTGATTGGTGCAGGAACAGAAATTACCGGAGATGTTAATTCAAATGGCGATATTAGAATAGACGGAACATTAACAGGGAACCTTAAAACAGTGGGTAAGGTTGTCATTGGCGAAACAGGCAAGGTGAATGGCGAAGTAAATTGTAAAAACTCAGAAGTATTAGGAGAAGTTCATGGAAAAATTAAAGTTAGTGAATTACTTTCTCTTAAAGCTACTGCTAAAATATTTGGTGATATTATTACTAAAAAACTAGCTATAGAACCCGGCTCTAAGTTTACAGGAAATTGTAAAATGAGCGAAGAATCATTTAAAGATGTCAGAACAGAAGAACCAAAATTCGGACCCAAAGAACAAAAAAGCGCTTAAACATTACGCAAAGTATTCTGCAATTGCCTTCCAAATGATGGCGATTGTTTTAATCGGAATATTTGGAGGAATGAAATTAGATCAAGTAATTACTAAAATAGAATTTCCGATCTTTACGGTGGTGTTATCTATTTTAGGTGTTGTATTTGCAACATATTATTCAATAAAGGATTTTCTTAAACCACCAAAGAAGTAATGCGCGCATTTAGAAATTTTATTTTTCGGGAATTAATATTTGCTACGATTCTTGGTTTAATTGCTTTTATTTTATTCCAAACCCTTTTAAAAGAATATTATTTACCGGTTTTCTGGATTTTATTCGGTATAATTACTGTTTTTACAGCAGTTTTTCATTATTCAGTTTTACGGGTTAGCGAAAAGGAGACATCTAAATTTACCTCAAAATTTATGATGGTTTCAGGCATAAAAATGATTATTTATCTTGTAATAATTGTTTATTATGCTTTTTCTTTTCCCGAGAAAACCAGGATTTTTCTAATTTCTTTTTTCATACTTTATTTACTCTATACAGTATTTGAAGTTCTTTCAACAGTACTACATCTGAAGAAAAAATAACTACATAGTTATCCAAAAATCAAGCCTAAAACAAATTAACTGACGGGTTAACCCGTCAGTTTCAATCATTCCAAACCCGTCAGTTTCAATCATTCCAAACCCGTCAGTTTCAATTATTCCAAACTCGTCAGTTTGTTCTATTAACGTCAGTTCGAGGTAAAAATCAAAGTAATCAGTAGATTATAAGTCAACTGTAAATTCACCGAATAGAAAACAACGCTTCAAGTGGTAAATTCACCCTCCTAACCTCCCTCAGGCTTGCTTGCCCTGCCCGTCCGGCAGGGGAGGACATCTTCGATTTACTATTAATTTTAATAGAAGTGTGTGTCCCCTTGAGGGGACAATAGGGGTGAATTACCTATAATTCAAAAAGATATTACAAATATTAAAAACTATTCTTATGTCGAGCTCAGCATATTACAAATAATGATAAATTTGTATCTTGTTTAAAATTTAAAAAATAGAATATGACACTTGCAGAAATATTAAGAGATTCAAACTATAAGTTAACACAGTTTAACCTTGTTGAAATTCAGAATCTTGAAAACAGGATTGTTTTAAAAGATGTTAGAGGAAAAGAAACACCGTATATAAATTGTCTTATTCGCAAGAAAGATATTAAGCTTACACCGGAAGAAGCCATTCGCCAATTGTATTTACAAGTGCTTATTGACGATTACAATTATCCTGTTGAAAGAATGGAACTGGAATATTCTGTTTCGTTTGGGCGTGAGAAAAAAAGAGCAGATATTGTAATCTTCGACAAAAAAGATACACGTGCCGTGTATATGATGGTTGAACTCAAAAAACCAAAACTAAAAGACGGTAAAGAGCAATTGAAATCGTATTGTAATGCTACGGGTGCACCAATAGGAATTTGGAGCAACGGCGACTCAATTTCTTATTACCACCGTAAAGACCCTAATTACTTTGAAGATATTCCTGCAATACCAAATGCTAATGAAAAACTTTCGGATATACTCTCTGAACGTTGGACAATTCAAGACCTTATTGATAAGGACAAGTTGAGAATCGAAAGAAAATCATTAAAAGATTTGATTCTTGAAATGGAAGACGAAGTTTTGGCAAATGCAGGTGTCGATGTTTTTGAGGAACTGTTTAAGTTGGTTTTTACCAAACTTTTCGATGAAATGGAATCGGGAAGAAACAAAACCCGACATCTTGAATTCAGAAATTATGGCGATACCGAAACCGAGCTAAAAGAAAAAATCCAGAAAATATTCGACAGGGCAAAGGAAAAATGGGAAGGCGTATTTTCAGAAGAATCTAAAATAGAATTGACTGCCTCGCACCTTTCGGTTTGTGTTTCTTTTTTGCAGAATGTTAAGCTTTTTAACTCAAACCTTGATGTTGTTGATGATGCTTTTGAATATTTGATTAATAAAAGCAGCAAAGGTGAAAAAGGGCAATACTTTACACCGCGATATGTAATTGATATGTGTGTAAAAATGCTTAATCCAAAAGAGCATGAAACTATGATTGATACCGCGGCAGGAAGTTGCGGATTTCCTGTACATACAATTTTTCATGTTTGGGAACAAATAATGAAAGACGAAGGACTTGATAAGAGCCATTTGTTTACTTTGGAACAAAAACCTGCACGCTGTGAAGATTATGTTAAAAATAAAGTATTTGCCATAGATTTTGACGAAAAATCAGTTCGTGTAGCTCGTACTTTAAATCTGATTGCAGGTGACGGGCAATCAAATGTATTACATCTGAATACACTGGATTGGGAACGCTGGGACGAAAAAACAGAAGACGAAACCTGGCAGGACACCTATTTTAACGGATGGAAAAAATTCAAAAAACTACGTACCGATAGAAATAGCAATCACGATTTTAATTTTGATATATTAATGGCGAATCCTCCGTTTGCAGGCGATATAAAAGAAAGCCGGATACTTGCAAAATATGAGCTGGGTAAAAAAGAAAACGGTAAGTATCAAACAAAAGTAGGACGCGATATTTTGTTTATTGAACGTAATCTTGATTTTTTAAAGCCGGGCGGACGAATGGCAATTGTTTTGCCACAAGGGCGATTTAATAACTCATCCGATAAAATAATACGTAATTTTATTGCAGAACGTTGTCGTATTTTGGGCGTAGTCGGTTTGCATGGTAATGTATTTAAACCGCATACAGGCACAAAAACCTCAGTTTTGTTAGTGCAAAAATGGAACGATAAACTTTGCCCGAAAGTTGACGATTACCCGATATTTTTTGCTACAATGCAAGAACCAAGCAAAGATAGCAGCGGAGATAAAATTTACATTCGCAAGAAAGACAATCCCAATTACAAAGTAAAGACGGAATGCATTCCGTCTCAATCAGATATTGATTTTGTTGAAGATTCGCAAACACATTATGTAAATACACCAAAAGATTTAGACGAATTTTTGCTTGATACCCACGACCATTTAATTGTAAAACACGACCTGTTTAACCACGATGGATTAACCCAGGACGGAATTGCAGAAGCTTTTACTGAATTTGCAAAAAAAGAGGAACTAAGTTTTTCGTAATCGCCCCTTTAACGAAGCAAAGTATAAAACTTTGTTAGAGGGGCTGGAGATAACAGTAAAAACTTTAAAGGAATTTGTAGAGAACAATCCCACCAAAAGATTAGATAGTGAGTTTTTTAAAAAAGAATACTTACAATTGTATAAAATACTTTTTGCAGTTAAATGTGAAAAATTAGAATGCCTATCAGAATGGGTTACTCAAGGTCCAAATCCAGTATTTTCCGAAAATGGAATTCCGTGTTTAACAGGACGAAATATTAATAAAGGACGTGTTAATTATGAAAATTCAGATTATGTGTCAAATGATGAATACGATAGCTTAAAAAGATTTCAGTTAAAATTGGGTGATACATTAATTACCTTGAAAGGCAAAGGCTCAATTGGGAAAATAGGTTACGTAACAAATGATTGTGAGTCTATTTTTAGTAGGGATATTGGTATTATTCGAGTAAATAAGATAAATCCTGCCTACGTAAATGCATTTATTTTGTCAAAATATGGAGTAAAAATCATCGAAAGAGGAGAGACTGGCGGTACAGGACAAAGTACATTAGCAACATCTTATCTGAAAAATATAGATATACCTCGGTTTAGCATTGAAAATGAAATAGGAGAAATAATAGTAAAGTCAGAAAAAATACTATGTAATTCCCAACAAACATATACCCAGGCCGAAAACCTATTATTGGAAACATTGGGATTAAAAGATTTTAAACCAGGCAAAGAAAAAGTAAATATAAAAAGCTTTAAAGATTCATTTTTAAGTTCGGGGCGATTGGATGCGGAGTATTATCAACCAAAGTATGAGC
>DAOWML010000107.1 GCA_030643125.1 Bacteroidales bacterium | reverse complement strand
TAATCCTCTGTTCTAAGGTAATATGGTTATAATTTTTTTTGTCCACAATGCAACAGTTTTAAACTCTTCCTTTCAAAGATAAAAAATCTAGATTTTTTATCTTTGAAAGGAAAACTGTCGCACTTACTAATTGAATTTTCGCTTACTTATTCAGGAAGTTAATTAACAGGAAAATTCCCAGATAAACAATCACGATATTATTCCGGTTCTAATAATAAAATTTTATTACTAATTATTAACATGACAAGATTTTTAACTCTGGTTTTCTTAATTTTAAAAACTTGTTTTTACATTATTTCTAATATATAATCTTCAAAAAATCAACAATTTAAAAATGATAAAATTTACACATTTACATGTCCATACTCAATATTCAATCCTGGATGGCGCTTCTGATGTAAAAAATCTGATAAAAAAAGCCAAAAATGATGATATGCCTGCTGTTTGTATTACTGATCACGGCAACATGTTCGGTGTAAAACATTTTTTTAACGAAGCTAAAAAGCAGGGAATAAAACCCATTATTGGCTGCGAAATATATATTACTAAAAAGAGCAGATTCGAAAAAACGGGAAAAGAAGATCGTAGCGGTTTCCATTTAATTTTGTTGGCAAAAAATAGAAAAGGCTATAAAAATCTTATCAAACTGGTTTCTTATGCATGGGTAGAAGGTTTTTACTATACTCCACGAATTGACTGGGAGCTATTGCGTGAATATCATGAAGGATTAATTGCTTCTTCAGCTTGTTTGGGAGGAGAAATCCCCCAAGCCATTATGAAAAACAATGAAACGGCTGGTGAAAACATGGCCTTACAATACAAGGAACTTTTTGGTGAAGATTTTTACCTTGAACTTATGCGCCATAAATCCGGTGATCCCAAAAAAGATGAAGATGTATATAACAATCAGGTTAAGGTAAACGAAGTTTTAATTAGGATTTCACAGAAACATAATATAAAGTTAATCGCTACAAACGATGTTCACTTTATTAACGCCGAAGATGCCGATGCACACGATCGCTTAATTTGTTTAAACACAGGCAAAGATCTTGATGATCCAAACAGAATGTCATATACCACACAGGAATATTTTAAAACTCAGGAAGAGATGAACAAACTCTTCGAAGATGTTCCTGAAGCATTGGAAAATACAAACGAAGTTGTTGGTAAGATTGAAGACTTTGAACTGGATCAGGATCCCGTAATGCCTGAATTTGACTTGCCAGAAGAATTTGAAAATGAGGATGATTATTTACGTCACCTGACTTATGAAGGCGCAAAAATACGCTATGGAGAAATCAAGGACGAAGTTAAAGAACGAATAGATTTTGAACTCTCGGTTATAAAGAAAATGGGATATCCTGGTTACTTTCTTATTGTACAGGATTTTTTAACTGCTGCAAGAGAAATGGACGTTTCTGTTGGACCTGGACGTGGTTCCGCAGCAGGGTCGGTAGTAGCATATTGTAACAAAATTACTGATATTGATCCTATAAAGTATAATTTACTTTTTGAGCGGTTCCTGAATCCCGACCGTATTTCAATGCCTGATATTGATATCGATTTTGATGAAGATGGCCGCGAAAAAGTACTTGAATGGGTTGTAAATAAATATGGAGAAAAGCGTGTAGCTCATATTATTACTTTCGGAACAATGGCTGCGAAAATGGCTATTCGCGATGTTGCACGTGTTGAAAAACTTCCATTAAGTGATGCAGACAGATTAGCTAAACTTGTTCCGGAAAGACCAGGAACAACTCTAAAAAAAGCTTTTGAAGAAGTCCCGGAATTAAAAGAAGCTAAAAATTCGGATAACGAATTAATTAAACGCACATTAAAATTTGCCGAAACCCTTGAAGGTTCAGTTCGCCATACCGGGTTACACGCTTGCGGTATAATCATTGGACGAAATGATTTAATTGAACATATTCCTGTTTGCACTTCAAAAGATTCAAAGCTTCTTGTAACACAGTTCGATGGAAGTCATGTGGAATCAGTCGGCATGCTTAAAATGGATTTTCTCGGGTTAAAAACATTATCAATTATTAAAGATGCCGTTGAAAATGTAAAAGAATCGCACGAAACCGAAGTTGATATTGCAAACGTTCCTCTCGACGATGAAAAAACATTGGAACTCTACAGTAATGGGGAAACAACGGGTTTGTTTCAGTTTGAATCGCCCGGAATGAAAAAGCATCTTCGTACTTTAAAACCAAACCGCTTCGAAGATCTTATTGCCATGAATGCGCTTTATCGTCCGGGACCAATGGATTATATACCTTCGTTTGTTGCACGAAAGAATGGTAAAGAACCTATAAACTACGATCTTCCTGAAATGGAAGAATATCTGCGAGACACCTATGGCATTACTGTTTATCAAGAACAGGTGATGCTTCTTTCTCAAAAACTTGCCGGTTTTACAAAAGGTCAAGCTGACTCGTTGCGTAAAGCAATGGGGAAAAAGAAGAAGGACCTGATGGAGCAACTAAAAGAAAAATTTGTTGCAGGTTGTAAAGAAAATGGTCACGATGAAAAAATAGTGCGAAAAATATGGAGCGATTGGGAATCCTTTGCCCAATATGCATTTAACAAATCGCACTCAACATGTTATGCTTATGTTTCATATCAGACTGCTTACTTAAAAGCTCACTTCCCCGCTGAATATATGGCCGCTGTTTTAAGTCGTAATTTTACCGATATTAAGAAGATTACCATCTTTATGGATGAAGCCAAAAGAATGGAGATTTCAGTTTTAGGGCCTGATATTAACGAAAGTAATTTAAAATTTAATGTAAATAAAACTGGTGACATCCGTTTTGGACTCGGCGCAATTAAGGGAGTAGGAGAAGCAGCTGTCTTAAAAATTGTTGAAGAAAGAAAAACAAATGGCCCTTTCAAAAATATTTATGATTTTGTAGAACGTGTAAATCTAAGCCAGGTAAATAAAAAGAATTTAGAAGCATTAGCTACTGCCGGAGCATTTGACAATCTTGATAATATAAAACGTGGACAGTATTTTTCTTTAGACGAAAAAGAAAATTCTTTTATTGAAAACTTGCTTCGTTATGGAAACAAATATCAAAACGATCAAAATAGTCAACAGCAATCATTATTCGAAGGTGCCGATACAATTGAAATTGCAAAACCTCAGATTCCTGCAAATAACGACTGGCAAAAGCTAGAAAAGCTAAATCGTGAAAAGGAATTAATAGGTGTTTATTTGTCAGCTCATCCTTTGGATGATTATAAATTTGAGTTTGACAATTTCTGCAATACAAAATTAAGCGAGTTTGTTGATTTAACCAATATCAGAGGAAGAGATTTAACCATTGCGGGAATTGTAACTGAAGTAAAACACTCCATGACTAAAACAGGAAAACCATTCGGGTTTTTAACTATTCAAGATTATACCGATTCGTATAGATTTGCTTTGTTTGGAAAAGATTATGAAAATTTTAGAAAGTATTGTTATGATAATTATCCTTTACTTATTAAAGGTAAAGTGCAGCCACGCCCTTACAATGATAAGGAGCTTGAATTTAAGATTAAAAATATAATGTTACTTAGTCAGGTAAGAGAAGAACATGTAAAAAGCATCTTATTCACAATTCCTTATGATATTGTTAATCAAGCCTTTATTGACGAACTTAAAAAGAATGCATTTTATAAAGAAGGGAAAACCCTAATTAAATTTAAAGTAATTGATAAAGAAGCAAATACTGCAGTTGATTTTATATCAAGAACAAAAGGAATATATATTTCAGATAAATTAGTTGACTATTTGTATAAAAATTCAGAGATACAATATTCAATAAATTAAACTTTTTATATTTAACTTTGTATCCTTATTTATATTTGAAATTAAATTTATAAAAACATAAAATTTTAAAATTATGACAGTAGAAGTTAACGATTCAAATTTTGAAGAAATAGTATTAAAATCTGACAAACCTGTTATTGTTGATTTTTGGGCGGAATGGTGTGGCCCTTGCAGAATGATCGGCCCAATTGTTGAAGAGTTATCAGAGGATTATAAAGACCAGGCTGTTTGCACAAAACTTGATGTTGATAGCAGTCCCGGAGTTGCATCAAAATACGGAATCAGAAATATACCTACAGTTTTATTCTTTAAAAATGGTGAAATTTTTAACAAACAAGTAGGTGCTGTTCCAAAAAGCAATCTTGAAGCAAAACTTAAGCCTCTTTTCTAATAAAACAAAATCTCCTAAATAAAATCAAGGCATGGAAAATTTTTCCATGCTTTTTTTATTATTATCTGTCAGATCGCTAAAAATGGTCATGCAAATTTTACAAAGTTTGTTCCAATTATTCTTATATTTTTTCTGGATTTCACTTTAATTTAGTAACTTAAACCAAATTATCTTTTTTTTAAAGTAATGGAAAAATATTCTAACTTAACTATAAAAGACTGGGCAGTTGAAGATCGCCCTCGTGAAAAACTTGTAAAAAAGGGTGTTCAAAGCTTAAGCGATGCAGAAATTATTGCTCTTTTAATCGGGTCGGGAACAAGGAATGAATCCGCAGTTGAGTTATCCAAGAAAGTACTTAAATCTGCCAATAATAATTTAAATGAATTAGGTAAGCTTAATATTCGGGATTTAACCAAGATGAAAGGTATTGGAGAAGCTAAAGCCATTACAATCTTGGCAGCACTTGAATTGGGAAGAAGAAGAAAAATATCAGAAATAATTACAAAAAAGAAAATAACACAAAGCAAGGATGTGTTCGAATTATTTCAACCAATAATAGGAGATCTTCCTCATGAAGAATTCTGGATTCTTTTATTAAACAGATCAAACCGTATAATTGAAAAAATTAAAATTAGTCAGGGAGGTGTTTCCGGTACGGTAATCGATGTTAAAATAATTTTAAAACATGCAATTGAAAAATTGGCTTCATCAATTATTTTATGTCATAATCACCCCTCAGGTAACAAGGTCCCAAGCAGTGCAGATAATATTATAACCGACAAATTAAAAAGTGGGGCAAAATTGCTCGATATTCAGGTGATTGATCACATAATTGTTGCAGATGTAGAATACTTTAGCTACGCTGATGAAGGAAAGCTCTGATTATAAAGTTTAAAAAATGTTTTGTGTTTAGCAAGCTATAATTTAAATCGTTGATAATCATACGATGACTAAATTACAACTATCTCATCTAATTATTTGTAAATAAACAAGTCATCGTATGACTTGCGAATTTAAACAATTACAGGATTATTGGAAAAATGGTAAAATGGATTTAACTTTGAATATTTATAAATTGCTAATTTAAAATAACTGATATGCTGCATATCCTTGCTCAAAAAAAATCTTTACTGAACCAATTTATTGCAGAATTGCGTGATAAAGAAGTTCAGAAAGATAGTTTGCGTTTCAGAAAAAACATGGAGCGAATCGGAGAAATATTTGCCTATGAAATAAGTAAGCACTTAGATTATAAAGAAAAAGAAATAACAACTCCCTTAGGTGTTTCAAAAATGAATATCCCAACTTCGAAAATTGTAATCGCCACTATTCTGCGTGCAGGATTACCTTTTCATAACGGATTATTAAATTATTTTGATACTGCTGAAAATGCATTTATCTCAGCTCACCGAAAATACCATAAAGATGGGTCTTTCACCATACAATTTGAGCATTTATCAAGCCCTGATATTGAAGGTAAAATTTTGGTTCTTTCTGATCCAATGCTCGCTTCAGGAGCTTCAATGGAAATAGCATATAAAGCCTTAATTGAAAGAGGTAAGCCTAAACATACGCATATAGTTACAATTATTGCCAGCAACCAGGGAATAAATTATATAAAAAAACATATCAATATGAAAAATGTTACCATTTGGGCTGGTGATGTTGATGACGAACTAACATCAAAATCATATATTGTCCCCGGCTTGGGTGATGCCGGTGATTTGGCTTTTGGCAGTAAAATGTAATTTCCTTTTACCTAATTCTATTTTCAAATTCTTAAATATAATTTTATTGTATTCCAAATTTATGAACGGTTGCTAGTTCCTGGTTGCTGGTTTAAAATAACAAGCAACAAATAACCTGCAACTATCTTAGTTTTAACACTTCTGAATTATCATTGCATTCTTTTAAAATATCAGAAAGAGATTTTTTTATTACAGGATGTATTAAATCCGGAGCTATTTCAACCAATGGTTCTAAAGTAAATCTTCTTTTATGTAATCGTTCATGTGGAATAATTAATTCCTGCTCATGAATTATTTCATTATTATAAAATAAAATATCAATATCTATTGTTCTCGATGAATACTGCTCTGATTGTCTGACTCGTCCTAATTCGTTCTCAATTTCAAAACATTTATTCAATACTTTTTTAGGAGATAAATCTGTTGAAACATATAAGACCTGATTTAAAAAGTCTTGTTCAGAGTTAAAACCCCAGGGCGCTGTTTCATATATTGAAGATTCCTTAACAATCTTTCCTATCTTTTCCACTATTTTCTTTCTAGCTCTTTCTAACAATCCATATCGATCGCCCAAATTCCCTCCGGTTAATAAATATACTTGATTCTTCATATTTTTCTCAGTCGTGCGTTGATGTTTTTTGATACTTATAATTATCTCGAATATTGTGGAAAAAATAGCTGCCATACGCACTTGCATTCATTAATGCTTTGTATTCTTCTTTTGGCACATCATAGTATTCATAAACACCACCATGATGAAATTCTATTTCCAGTATCTTATTTTCAGCATCATAACCCACCGAAGCAATATTGGATGAAGCAACAGGTGTTCTTTTTATTCCGGCTGTTTCAGGTTCAACTAATCTCTTTGCAATATCGGAAGTTATATATTTTTGGTTTTTACTTGTTGGTTTATCGGGTATAGTAAGCTGTAACCAACCTACATCTACAATGGGCTTAATGTAACTGCTAAAATTCCTGTTATTATTGTATCTTTTTATATGCTCAAAAATTTTCTCTCTTGTTTTGGGCTTAATACAATAAAACAATATTTTCATATATATATTATCTACCTTACTTTTTATCTGTTTATCAACTTGGTTCCATCTTTGGTCATCCAATGACCTGAGATAATTATCAATATCATTTAATGAATTAATTGATAGCTCTTTATCTTTGGTCGCATCTTTGGTCATATCTCTGACTCCTCGGGATTCTACCTGTTGAGCCAAAGCATGAATTTTAATAGTACTCAGGAAATAAGACAGGTCATTGTCAGTTTCAAAAACAGGCGGTGGAGAGCCGTTAATTTCAAGACTACTATATATAATTGGGAAACCAGTTCCTCTTCCTTCGGTAAGTTTAAGTTCTTTTAAAAATCCCCCCAGTTTACGGTTTCTGTATTCTCTTGTAACAATTCTTTCTTTTTTAAGCATTTCCTTATCAACAGGTGGCATTGGCCCCGGGAAACTTAAAATTTCAATCTTATCGGGATG
>DAOWML010000204.1 GCA_030643125.1 Bacteroidales bacterium | reverse complement strand
TTTTGTTAATTTTTTTAAAAAATGGAAAATACGAACATCAACAAACTGAGCCGTTAAATATGCAATCATTGAAGCAGCAGTTGCACCAAATGTCAACTCTCGTATTCTAAAAAAAGCATCACTATTTATTTGTGGATTTTCGGGTAATTTGCCAGCGAACCATATTATGAACAAAACCCATCCATTCATTAATAAACCAACCCATACAACCATATTGGCCCTTCTTCTTCCATATAATTCACTAATAAAGTCTGTGCATAGGAAAGTAATTGGATAAGGTAGTACTCCTACAAAAACCATGAAAGGAACTTTTACTCCATTAAAATTAAATGATAAATCGATTAAACGCGATAGGCCTAAAATATTTAGCATAGCTAAAGAACCGACAAATAATCCTGAAAGAATAACAAAAACAAATTCTCTTCTTACTTTGTATTTGTTTTCTGAAACGGTTTCTGTAAACATATTTATTTTCTTAATAGAATCATAAAGATATATACTTTTAATTAATTATCAATTAGTATTTTCTAATAATTATTTTAATGCTTGATTCAAGTAAACTATCTAATTAACAAAAGCAGCAACATATAAGTTTCTTTTAGATATATATTTTTTGTAAATTTTTATTAACAAAAAATATTTATTTATAAATAAATCAAAATTAGTGACTAATAGATATTTTTCCTGTTATTAACTTATATTATTAGCTAATTATGCCACTTGTAAATTGCTATTTATATTGAATAATAGGAATTTAATTAGTAAATTAACACCTTCAAATTTAGAATTATTATGAGGAAAGATGTTTACGCTATTTTTAATATAGAACAGGATGAAAAAACCAGCGTTTTATTGTTCCTTATTCAGTCGGTTTTTCTCGGAATATTTTATGGTGCTTTTGATGTAGGAGCACATGCATTATTTCTTAATGCATATCCTGCTTCCATGATTCCCAAAGCTTACGTTGTTTCTGGTTTAGTGGGTATTGTTTTGACTACTTTATATGCCAGATTTCAAAGTCGATATAAGTTTTCGACTGTGGCAATGTTTAATCTTATATTTATTTTAATATCAACAGCTCTATTAAGAGTATTATTTCAATACACAGAAAGCCCCTGGCTGGTATTTTTAATTTTCATTATGATGGGGCCCTTGAATATTATGGCTTTGCTTGGTTTTTGGGGCGCTGTGGGCAGAATGTTTTCACTTAGACAGGGTAAAAGATTGTTTGGACTTATTGATAGCGGGCAAATTTTTGGAGCAATATTAAGTACGTTTGCAATTCCAGTTTTAATTTCAGTTGGTTTCGCACAGAAAAATCTGCTTTTTTTGAGTTCGGTTAGTGTGATGTGTGCATTTATAATGCAAATTATTATTTCTGTTAAGTATAATTTAAATCAAGAAACAATAAAGAAAGAGAAAAAACGGAAACGATTACCTGAACTTCTAAAAAATAAATATGTTTTGTACATGTCTATTTTTGTTATAATGTCGATGTTAGCAGTATTTTTTATTCAGTTTACATTTCTTTCTGTTACAAAAGAGAATTACCCTGATCATAACGATTTAGCAGAATTCCTGGGAGCATTTACAGGTAGTTTACTTTTATTTACCTTCTTGTTTAAAACATTTTTATATAGTAAGCTTATGAAAACATATGGTTTGAAGGTGAGCGTAATTATTTCATCATTTTTATTAGGGATTTTTACTGTCATTGCAGTAGTAATAGGTTCGGTATTTGGATACACAACAGCATCAGCAAGCTTTATGTTCTTTTTTCTGATTATATCTTTAAGCAGACTTTTCTCAAAAGCTTTGAAAGACGCAGTTGAGGTTCCTGCATTTAAAATTATGTATCAGTCGTTAAAAGCCGAAATACGACACGATGTTCAGGCATATGTAGATGGTACTATAAATGAAATAGCAGCACTATTTGCCGGACTTTTACTAGCTACGTTAAGCTTATTTGAATTTTTTAAGTTAATTCATTTTTCCTATTCATTGATTTTGATTCTTGTAATTTGGTTTTTTATTGCCCGAAAACTTTATGTTGAATATAAAATATCTTTACAAAAATCCCTTGCTGAATATAAAGGAAAAAAAGAGGAAATTGAAAATGTATCGGATTTTATAAATAAGAATTTGCAAGACGAATCTATCGATTTTAACCAAATAGTTCCGGGTCTTGATATTGATTTTGAATTACACCCGTTAAAATTTGAGGAAAAAATAAACAGTTTAATAAACCATCAAAATAAAGTAATTTCTGACTATGCATTACAAAGTGTAGTGAAATATAGGCTTTTAGATTCTTTTAAGTATTTGCCGGAAAATACAGATTATATGTCGGAGTTACTAAACAGGGTTGATGTGAAAATTGAAAAATCTCCCGGAATTGAAAAGCTTATAACCCTTTCCAAATCAAAAGGTACTGAAGAAAGAATTCTTGCAGCTTTTTTAATGGGTAAATTTTATGAGCCGGAATTGTTTGTTTATCTAAAAGCATTAATGAGAGATTTACAACTATCTGTAAAAATCGCAGCAATTAAAGCAGCAAACAATACAAAAAATATTGAATTTTGCCCTTTAGTAATTGATTATCTTAATACTCCAGGATTAATTTCTTATGCTTATGATTCACTAGCAAGTTTTGGCGAAAATGCCTTAAGTAATGTTGACCAGTATTTTTATAAAACAGGTATAAGTCATAGAATTTTACTGCGCCTCGTTAAATTGATTGGTCAAATAGGAGGTGAGAAGGCTAAATTGCTTTTAATAAAAAAACTTGATCATCCAAACGAAGAAATCCTTAAATATGTTTTAATAGCCTTAAAAGAAGTTGGATTTATAGCAGACGAAAAAGCTATTATACAAATACATAATATTATTGAAAAACATATTGGTGTAATGGGTTATAATATAGCTGCCCAAACCACGCTTGATGAAACGCAGGGATTTGATTACCTCAAAGAAGCGCTTAAAGAAGAAATAAAAGCAAATTACGAGTTACTATACTTATTATTGTCTTTAGCTTACGACGCTAAATCAATTATGCATGTTAAGGAAAATATTGAAAGTGGTACAACGGAAGGAATTAGTTATGCATTAGAATTATTAGACTTGTTTATACAAGAAGAAATAAAACCAAAATTATTTCCTATTGTTGAGGATATTTCATTAACTGAAAAAATAAAACAACTTCAGAATTATTATCCGGTTGAAAAACTTTTATTTAATGACTTAATTATTTCAATTATAAATAGAGATATTAACGAAACTAATATCTGGACAAAAGTTTGTGCGATTTTTGCATTTTCAGAAATTGATAATAATGAAATTCCAAATGATTTAATTGCACACCTTTTTAACTCACATGAAATATTAAGAGAAACTGCTGGTATTGTTATTAATGGTATAGATCAAGACCGGTTTAATACTATTGAAAAGCGATTAAGTCAAATATACCGTGAAGAACTTGATAATACCATAGATTTATTAAGTATTTCTAAAAATCATTTGCTTGTTGAAAAAACCTGGTTCTTAAAGTCCATTGAATATTTTAAAAATGTTGATGGACGGTATTTATACGAATTGGCAAAATCGATGAATAACTTAACTTATGAATCATACGAACTTAACGATATAATTGTATCCGATTTAAAAGATAAGGTTCTTTTAATAAAAGGTGCAACTATATTACTTTTAATTGATGATGAAGAAAAGATTGAGCTTGTTGAAGGTGAATTATATGATATGAATGAGATATTGAAAGATGCTAAAAGGAAGGTCTCATTAAGCCAGCAAGTAGAAACCACTATTTTTTATATAGAAAAAAATGATGTAATTTACAATATGTTTGATTTTCATAAGATTGAAATTGCAGTTATAAACTGGATAAACTCAAAAATTGGTAAACAAACTTTAGAATCACAAACAAATAATATATAAAAGCAAAAACATACTTTATGTTATATAAATTAATACGAAGAATTAAACTTTATTATATGCGAAAAACCACCATTTTTAAGCAACTTATTTTAAATGTTGTGATACCTGCAATTTCGGCATTGCTTGTTTTAGGCGCTTTTAATTACTATCAAACAAAATCGAATTTAATTGAATCAAATGATACTAAAAACAAAATTATTTCAGAAGAGATCATTCACATAACGGGATATCTGGAAGTTGCTCTTGAGGTTGTGGAGCATAATATGAATCCAGTTATGGAAACATATAGTAACGAACTGGTTCATAACTATTTTAAAAATACCAATAATATTGAATTTGCAGACTTAAGCAAGATTCGTGCAGAACTGGGTATGGATCCTGAAATGGAAGATATATATATAATTAATCGGGAAGGAGTAATTGTTAATTCAACCTTTGAGGCTGATCTGGGCCTTAACTTATTTTCTTTTGGAAAAGATCATGAGCAAATGATTAACAATATTTTTGAAAAAGGAGAATATGTTATTGAACGATTTACTATTGAAAAAAACACAAAACGGTTAAAAAAATATACTTACCAACCAACAGTTGATGGTAAATATATTGTTGAGTTAGGAATTTATTCAGGACAGGCAGATGAAATAATTAATTATTCGAAAAAGACAATTAGCAAACTTTCACAAAATCAGCCTTCAATTGTTGATGCTGATATTTTTATTAGCAAAGATCGCCCTATTTCATTAACGAAAGATATTGAATTATCAGAAAATGAAATTCTTTTTATGAAAGAGCGTTTTGAAAAGCAGGACTCAACAAAAATTTTCAGAAAGAATAACCGACAAAAATTAT
>DAOWML010000057.1 GCA_030643125.1 Bacteroidales bacterium | reverse complement strand
TTATTAATCTGTAAAAAGGTGGATAATTAAAGTTTTTACGTTCAAAGAGCTGAGATTTATACATTTCTTCAAACTTGTTATCCAATACAAATTGTAAAATAGGATGAGAAGGATTACTGGTTTGTATAATTACTTTGCCTTGCTTGTTCTTTCTTCCGGCTCGCCCACTTACCTGAGTCATTAACTGGTAGCTTCGTTCAAAAGCTCTAAAATCAGGATAGTTTAACATATTGTCGGCATTCAGTATTCCTACCAGGCTAACATTGTCGAAATCCAAACCTTTCGAAACCATTTGAGTACCGATTAAAATATCGATTTTGCCGGTTTCAAATCCTGAAATGATATTATGATAAGCATTTTTCGATCTTGTTGAATCTAAATCCATTCGGGCAACTTTAGCTTCAGGGAAGAAAATTTTAATATCATCTTCGATTTTTTCTGTTCCGAAACCACGAGTTTGTATAGCAGTATTTCCGCAGGCTTTGCAAGTTTTTGGCATGCGAATGGTATAGCCACAATAATGACAAACCAACTCGTTTTTATGTCGGTGATAAGTAAGACTTACATCGCAATTATTACAATATGGAATCCATCCACACATATCGCACTCAAGGTAAGGAGCAAAACCACGGCGATTCTGAAATAAAATAATCTGCTCATTCATAGCAAGCGATTCTTTTATACTATCTAAAAGTGTAGGACTGAAATGCGATTTCATTTCCTTCCTTTTTTTAGCTCTTAGAGTATCTACTAATTGTATTTCCGGAAGATGGATGTTTTGATATCGGGTAGTTAATTTAACCAATCCATATTTGTCGGTTTTGGCATTAAAAAAACTTTCGATAGATGGTGTTGCTGTACCAAGTAATACTTTTGCATTGTGCATTTTCGCCAACACTACAGAACAATCACGGGCATTGTAGCGTGGTGCCGGATCGTACTGTTTGTAAGTGTTTTCATGTTCCTCATCAACAATGACTAATCCCAGATTTGAAAAAGGCAAAAAAAGCGATGATCGCACGCCAAGTATAACATCATATTTTAAAGTATCGCTTGGCTCCAAAATATTTTTGTATACTTCAACTCTTTCGGAATCGCTAAATTTTGAATGGTAAATCCCAACACTATTTCCAAAAACTAATTTTAAGCGGTTTATAATTTGAGCTGTTAATGCAATTTCCGGAAGTAAATATAAAACCTGTTTACCTTTTTCTATTTGTTCTTTTATAAGATGAATATAGATTTCAGTTTTCCCACTTGAAGTAACACCATGTAATAAAACAACATCTTTTTCTTTGAACTGCTTTTGGATTGAATCATGAGCTATTTGTTGTGCTTCGGATAGTTTTTTAATATCAGTTTGTTCAGTTAATGATTCATTTAAGCGACTTACTGTTTTGTCATATTCAGCAAGTATGTTTTTATCGATAAGTGATTTAATTATTGCCGAACTTGTTTTTGAATCATCAATCAATTGTTGCTTTTGAACTTCTACGGTTTTCTTATTGATAAAACTTCCTGAAAGTTTCAGGTAACTCATTAAAACATGAAGTTGTTTGTGAGCACGATTCAGCGAATCAAAAATTTTATTTAATTGCGATTCCGTTTTAATGGAGTCGCTTAGTTTTATATATGATTCCGTTTTGGGTTTGTAATTTTCTCTTAGCTTTTCTTCAAGGATTACAGCTTTTTTGTCCAGCAGGGATTTAATAATAGGTAAAGAATCTTTTCTATTTAAAGCACCTGAAATTTCGTTTATACTTGTAATGTTTTTATTAGCCAAAAAATCAAGAACAAGAGTTTCTGTAGGGGTAAACTTTTTTTGCTCAGTTAATTTCGGATTATAAATAACTTTTGTTTCGCTTTCCAATTTTAGCCCCGATGGTAAAGCCGCTTTATAAACTTCACCCACTGAGCACATATAATAATCGGCAATCCACTGCCACAATTTGAATTGTTGTTCGTTTACTATTGGTTTATCATCTAATACAGAAACTATATCTTTAGTTTTGTATTCTTTTGGGGCGTTTTGATGAATAGAAAAAACAATGGCGGTATATATTTTTCGTGACCCAAACTGAACTATTACTCTTTTACCAACCTCAACATTTTCTAATATGGATTCAGGAATACTATACGTAAATAATTGCTTTAGCGGTAAAGGGAGTATTACATCTGTAAAAGATTGCTTATTGTTCATTTAGGTTCTGGATTTACCAAAAAACAAATCTAATTTAAATTGAAAGGATTTCAATGTTTTTGGCAATTTTTCCCATAAGCCAGCGTGGTGATGATGTAGCCCCGCAAATTCCGATTGAATTAGCATTTTTAAACCAGTCAGCATTGAGCTCATCAACATCTGAAACAAAATAGGTGTTTGGGTTTTCTTCTTTACATACCTGGTAAAGCATTTTGCCATTAGAGCTTTTTTGCCCGCTAACGAAAACAATTACATCATGTTTTTTTACAAATTCGCGCAGTTGTGGTTGTCGATGCGAAACCTGTCTGCAAATAGTGTCATTGGCAATGAATTCAATATCTTCTTTACCCTGAGCTGCAATCATACGTTTTTTAATTTCATCCTGAATTTCGTAGAAGCCTTCAATATTTTTTGTTGTCTGAGAAAACAGGTTAATAGGCTTAGTAAAATCTATTTTGTCCAAATCTTCGATTTCACCAATAACTATTGCTTTGTCGTTGGTTTGTCCAACCAGTCCATTTACCTCAGCATGACCTTCTTTTCCGTAAATTACAACTTGCCCGCCCTTTTTTAATATGGCATCAAATCCTAACTTAATATTATTTTGAAGCTTTAGCACAACAGGACATGATGCATCTATTAATTGTATGTTATTTTTGATTGCTGTTTCGTAAGTCTCAGGTGGTTCGCCATGCGCTCGTAAAAGAACTTTGCAGTTTTTGAGTGTTTTAAATTGTTCATGGTCGATGGTAACAAGTCCTTTTTTATTTAATCTTTCCACTTCGGCACTATTATGTACAATATCACCTAAACAATATAAAGTTTCGTTTCGGTCAAGTTCCATTTCTGCAAGTTGAATAGCATTTACAACACCAAAACAAAAACCTGAATTACTATCAATCTCAATTTTCATTACTTAAAAGCAAAAGATTAATTAATACGTTTCTTAACTAAACCAATAATCCAGTCTAATTGTTCTTGTTTATTCAGATTACTATTGTCTAACTCAATAGCATCCTGTGCCTTTTTTAACGGACTTTCATCACGTGTTTCATCGATATAATCGCGCTTTTCAACATTTTTTAGAATTTCTTCGTAGCTTACATCAACATTTTTTTCTTTTAATTCCAAATATCTTCTTTCAGCTCTGATTTGTGCTTTGGCATTCATAAAGATTTTCAATTCAGCATTGGGAAAAACGACAGTTCCAATATCGCGGCCATCCATTACAATACCTTTTCCTTTTCCCATTTCTTGCTGAAAAATTACCATTTTTGCGCGGACAAATCCAATTTTACTTATAAAGCTAACATTGTTGGAAACATTCATTTCACGGATCTCATCTTCTACGTTTTCATTGTTCAGGTACGTATCCTGTCTGTTTTTTTCGGCACTATTTCTGAAATCAATCTGAATTTGCTTAATCAGATTTTGAAGTTTTTTTTCATCTACCTGATGGTTGCTATCATTAATCAAGTTATTTCTTAGAGCGAATAGGGTTACTGCCCGGTACATTGCTCCGCTATCGATATACTTATAATCTAATAATTTTGCAATTTCTTTTGCCAGTGTACTTTTCCCTGATGATGAGTAACCGTCAATGGCTATAATTATTTTTTTATCTGATTTAATCATTCTGAATTTAATTTGAGCATCAAAGGTAAATCCAAAAATGTCATTTGACAAATTCTTTTATCAACCTTAAAAGGAAATTTTATAGGTTTTTTCTGAAACTATCTAAGTTTGTGCTAATTGAAAAATGATCAGAAGCTCCTGCTAAATGATAAGTAGCACGACCATAACTTAAGTGAAATTTTGAAATTTTAACTCCAAACCCCCAGGAGAAACCAATGGTTGAAGTTTTTGACTCGATTAACATTTCCTGTCTTCGACGATAATTATATCCTGCTCTCAGATACAAATTATTAATTGGACTAAATTCAACTCCAAGCAATATATGACGCATAAACTGATCGGCAATTTTATCTAAAGTTGATTCTGAAGCTTCCTGGTCTGATAATGGATCTAAATTAGATTCATTTTCAGGTTTGTCATAAGTTAAATCCCACTTTTCTAAATGATCGAAAGTGACTGAGAATCTTAAAGGTGCATGTTGTAGTTTTTGCGATATTCCCATCTGAATATTAAATGGCAAAGCTTCTTTTTCATCGGTATATCCTTTTAGTTGGGTGCCAAGATTCTTTACAACAAGCGCAGCAGAAAAAAGACTTCGTGGCTTATTATAAACTACACCAAAATCAACTGCTATTCCCAATGATGTATACTTCTCAAGAGTTGAAATTATTGGTTTAACATTAACACCTACTCTAAAACTACTGTCAATAGATCGAGAGTAAATCAGATTTATAGCATATTCAGCAGCTTTAAATTCTCCGGTTACGATTCCTCGCTCATCGGCAGCAATAAATTTCCCGTAATTGATGTATTGAATACCGCCGGAGAAAATACCATAATCTTTTACATTCGTTGCATAAGCCACATAACCATAATTAATATCAGTAAAATAATTTACATAATTAAGAACCATGTCCTGATTCATTTCTGGATTAAGCAATGCAGGATTATGAAAACTTAGATTAAAATCATTGTCGTTAATAGCAATAACATCACCACCAAATGAAGCAACTCTTGCCGAATTAATTAAATTAAGAAAATCGTATGTGTGGGTACCACCAATTTGTGCGCTTAATTGAAGCGAAAAAGCACTAATAAAAATGGCAAACAACAATTTCTTCATCCGGCAAAAATACAAATAATGAGATAATGATTAATATGAAAAATATGTTTTGAATATATTAACCTGAATTAATCGGGTTAAGTTTTAAACGTGATTGTTTTTATCTTATTATTCGAAATCGAAAAATCAAAAATTATTATAGGCCGATAAACAGGCGGAATGAATAATTTTTTTATTTTTTGTGGAATAGTTTCTCGAAGGAGATAAGTAAAGAAACAATATTTTGTTGGCACTATCAACCCATTTCTTAAAAATCTTATTATCTGTTTTATGGTTGGGAATGTATACCAATAGTTTAGTAATATCAAATTCATCGCTAAAAATACCGGCTCCGCTGATAGAAGCATCTAAAGCATTACATTTTTGTTCATAATGCCCTGCTGTTGGAATCATCATAATTGGTTTGCCAAAATACATGGCTTCGCAAATAGACTCAAACCCTGCAGTACTTGCATATCCTGCGCATCGACTCATATAATCGAGAAATTTAACATCATTAATCTGATGAAAAGTCAAGTTTTTACGAACAATGGTTTCTTCATCAACATCTTTTTTATCCCAGAAAAAGTGTGCTTCTATATTAGAATTTTTTTTATGCCATTCAATTATATCCCTTGCGTAACCCTGATTTAACATATAACCATGTATAAATCCTTCGTTTTTAGATTTTAGTTGGAGTATGCTTTTTCGCAACAAGGGTGGAATAACATATAATTTCTTCTCTGGAATATTAGTCATTTCTCTAAAAGATAAAGCCAATAATTTGTCTGCTCTAAATGAAGTGATTCTTGTATTGAGTTTTAAAAGAAATTTGTCAACTTTATGTCCTTTTGGAAAAAGAAAATCAGGATGAAAAATTAGATATTGATGTCCAATACAATAGCAAGGAATTGATGGATTATAAAATAAATAAAATAATCCCCCTAAAAGATCATAAAAATTAATGATAATATCAGGTTTTTCTGATTCGACAACCTTCTTAATTTTTTTAAGACTTTTTAAATATCTCCTGATATAGAAAATATTATAAATTATTGATTTCCCAATATTTATCTTTTTATTTTTTTTATCTACTATAAAGTTAGGGCTGTCAACAGGAATAACATTTGTATTTATCTTATCATAAAAAAAAGATGGTATTTCACGCCGAATGCTTTTCCCAACAATTACAGCCGGAACATTATTTCCACTCCATATAAGTTTATTTCGTAAACTAATAGCTTGAGTCATATGTCCTCGGCCTTCTCCTTGGATTATAAAAAGGTATTTCATGGAATTTTCAGGCTATTTTTGATTTAATAATATTAGAAAAGACAAATTCCGTATTCTGATTTTTAACTGGTTCTGGAGGTAGTTCTTCCTTTATAAGTTCGTTGTAATAAAGAATTTCCCATTGCCCATTTTGATGTTCTACTAAGGCAGAAAGAGATTCAACCCAATCACCGGAATTTAAGTAGGTAATTTCACCGTATTGTCGAATATCAGGATGATGAATATGACCGCAAATAATTCCCTGGCAGTTTCTTGATTTGGCAAGTTTTACCAATTCCTGTTCAAAGCTGGATATATAAGATACTGCTGTTTTAACTCGTTGTTTAATGTCTTGTGATAAAGAATAGTAGGGTAGTCCTTTTTTTATCCTTCTTTTATTATAAACTTTATTTAACCACAATAGAAAAGTGTATCCAATATCACCTAATTTAGCTAACCATTTCAGATTAGACGTAATCGTATCGAAAACATCACCATGAATAACATAATAATTTTTACCATTACTAATATGAATATAATCTTTTCGAATTGATAAATTTCCAATGGTAAGAGGTATCATATTATCCAGAAAATCATCGTGATTGCCACGCAGATATATTACTTCGGTATTAAATTTATCTATCATTTTCATTAAGACCTTAAAGAAACGGGTATGTTTCTTTTTCCATTTACCATTCTTTTTTAATCTCCAGCCATCAATTATATCACCATTAAGAATAAGTTTGTCGCTTGTGTTTGTTCTCAGGAATCTTACAAGCTCTTTTGCTTTTGACACCTTTGTACCCAGATGTACATCTGATATTACAATGGTTTTAAAATGATTTGGTTTTATCATTGAATTTTTACTTTGAAGTAATGTACTGGAGTTTAATAGATTATTATTAGAATTTTAAGAAATTGCAAATTCTGTATATTGTATTAAGGCTATGTTAAATCGGTTTAGTGAAACAAGAAATGAATTAAATTTGAGTTTTATTTTTAAATATCCGTGTTCTAAGTTAACTTTACCCGGTCTTAGACGAATGATATAATGCAGTAGAAATTTGTGGAGATGAGAGAGAAGATTTTATTTGTAATAAATCCTGTGTCAGGTAATAAATCTAAAGATTATATCCCTAACCTGATTGAACAAAAGTTTAATGTGAATGAGTATGATGTAAAAGTCATTATTACCCGGTTTGCAGGTGAAGCAACACAGCTGGTTAAACAATATGTCAATAAAAAATACAAAAAAGTAGTTGCTATAGGTGGTGATGGAACAGTAAACGAAGTTGCTTCAGCTATTGTTGAAACAGATGCAATTCTTGGAATTGTTCCTTTAGGTTCGGGTAATGGATTAGCCCGTCATTTGAAAATTCCTTTGAAGCCACAAAAAGCATTAGACTTGATAAAAAAAGGAAATCACATTAAAATTGATTACGGTAAAATTAACGATCGGAAATTCTTTTGTACAACTGGTGTAGGTTTTGATGCGCATATTGGTTATGTGTTTTCAAAATTGGAAGGACGTGGGTTTGCCAACTATTTAAAGGCAACAGTTTCAGAATTTAGAAGATACCAACCTAAAAGGTATGAAATTTCAATGAATGGTACTACAATTATGCGAGATGCATTTTTAATAACTTTTGCAAACGCATCGCAATATGGAAATAATGCTCATATTGCACCAAAAGCAGATATTACTGACGGTAAATTAGAAATTGCAATTATGCGTTCTTTTCCTCTAATTACTGCACCCGGAATTGGAGCAAGGCTTTTTCTTAAAAACATTGATAAAAGTGTTTATCTTGAGACCTATCAATGTAAAAGGATTATTGTAAAACGAAAATCTCCAGGTGTTATTCATTACGATGGAGAACCTGAAGAAATGGACGAAGTCCTCAATGTAAAAGTTATTCCTGATGGTTTAAATGTTTTCGTAAATTAAAGTTCTTCTTTTCTTTCCTTTAGCTTTTCTACCACATCGAAAACAGCCGGACAAACTTCAGTATTTTTTAATGTAAGATTTAAAATCTGATAAAACCGTTTTCGATCAGTATGCGGATATTCTCGGCAAGCTTTCGGACGACTTTCATAAACAATACAATAATTATCAGGAAGCAAAAAAGGACAAGGAGTTTGTTTAAATACGTAATCTCCGTCTTCATCTATATTAAGATACTCATCGATAAATTGTGTAGATTTCATTTTAAAATGCCTGGACAATCGCTCTATATCTTTATCGTATAAAGTCGGACTGATTGATTTACAGCAGTTGGCACAATCCAGACAATCAATTTCCCGGAAAACTTCGTCATGTAATTGGTGAACAACTTTATCCAGGTTTTTAGGTTTTTTCTTACGAAGTTTTGCAAAAAAAGACTTTGTTTCAGGTGCAAGATTTATTGCTTTATCTCGAAGTTCCGATAGTGATACTTTATCCAAAATACTCATTATTCACTTGGTCTGATATATGTACGAATTTTTTCTCGTAAACCGGATGTTTTTATTTGTGATAAGAATAACCCACTTATAACTAAAGAAATCCCGATAATTTTATTAACATTTAAAATTTCGTCTAAAACAAAATAAGCAATTATTGCTGTAATAACAGGAATCAGATTTGTAAATGCATTGGCTTTACCAATTCCGATTCGTTGGATTGAAAAAGTGAAAAATATAAATGCGAAAGATGATCCAAATATGGCTAGTTCAAGCAAAGGAGTCCATGCTTCAGAAGAAAACCCGGCAGTTTTGAATTCCGGGAAATCGATAATAAAAAATAATGGAGCAAAAAGAAAAATGCCTATGAAATTATGGTAAGTCACAATACTTGTCGGGTTGTATTTTGCTGATAGCTTTTTAAGTACCAGTGAATAGCCAATAGCAGCAGCAACTGCAAGTGATAACATTCCTATTCCAAATACCGATGCATCAATATTATTTCCTTTATTGAATATAACTATGCCAACACCAAATATTGAGACTATTACACCTGAGATATTCATTTTTGTAATCCTCTCATTTAAAAAGTATGCAGAAGTAAAAGATGTGAATAGAGGAATTGTTGAAATCATTACCGCTGCAAGGCTTGTTGATACATGTTTAATGCCATAACTTTCTCCTAAAAAATAAAGAAGTGGATTAAAAGTGGCTACAAGTAAAAAATATTTAAAATCACCTTTACGGATTTTTTGTAATTTTTTTAAAGGATACATTAATACAAAAAGAAAAATTGAAGAAATGATTAATCTGAAGAATACTACAGTTATCGGATTATAAAATTCATAAACAACTTTATACCAGATAAAAGTATAACTCCAGAAAATCATTGCCAGGATTACGGCTATATATGCTGTAAAATTGTTTTTATTCATATTTAATTGTATGATAATAAAATCGCCGCAAGTTATATTTTTTCACATTATTATTAATCTTTGTTCGCCTTTTAATTGTTTATTGATTGAATTAAATTTGCTAAATTAAATTAATTTAATGCATCAAATTATATGGAGCAGTTTTTTGATTTTGAAAAGATCGTGAATTTAAGACATGAGTTACACAAATATCCTGAATTGTCGGACAATGAATTTATAACCGCCGAGCGAATT